>JANXAG010000003.1:0-18997 GCA_025062375.1 Anaerolineae bacterium
ATTTAGAAAATGTTGAAGGTTCACAGCGTGGTTCCTCTTCGCCGAAGGGGGTTACAACCCCTACTGGCCGACAGCAACGCCATTTCAACTCCATCACGTATATTTGCCACTCGTTCTCAAGAGGAAACAATAGGGCGATAGAGTTCATTGTGGGCATCAAAACCCCGGAGTTTTCCCTGTTCGCAGGATAATTCCGGCGCAGCTTTTGAATTGGCCTTTGCCTCCGGGAAATGCTTCCGGTTCCTCTGGAGCGGGAAAGGCTTCGCTATTTGCCGATTTGTCGGGCCAGCAGTATAATCCTCCTGCCTGAAAATAGGGCATGAGGAAACGGGGTTATTTATGAGAAAGTTTTCCTGACCGGGGCAAAGGGCCTTATGGCGAGGACTCTAAGCCGGCGTCATGTCTTTATTTTCTACAAAGGTCAGCCCTTCGGCCGGTTCTCCGCAAGCGATGTCATTATCCTGATTGTCATCGCTGTTCTCCTCTATGTGGGCGTGCGGTTGGCGCTGCACGCTCCCAAAATAGTGGAGGGACCTGCTATTTCTCTCTCCCCGCATGCCCTGCCTTACTATACATTCCTCTCCATAAGCCGCATGACGGCAGCCTATGCCCTTTCCTTGCTTTTCACCCTTGTTTACGGCCACATCGCTGCCCACCACCGCCGCGCGGAGCAGGTGATGATGCCGCTGCTGGATATCCTCCAGAGTGTGCCCATCCTCTCCTTCCTGCCAGTAGTCCTCCTGAGTCTGAGCGCCATCCTGCCGGAGCGAATAGCTACCGAACTGGCCTCCATCGTCCTTATTTTCACCAGCCAGGTCTGGAACATGACCTTCGCTTGGTATCAGTCTCTGACGACCATACCTGAAGAACTGCGGGAGGCCAGCGCTATTTTCCGCTTCAGCGGCTGGCTTCGCTTCAAAGTGCTGGAACTTCCATTTGCGGCTATCAGCCTCATCTGGAACAGCATGATGAGCTGGGCCGGGGGCTGGTTCTTCCTGATGGCGGCGGAGATCTTCACCGTGGGGGAACGGGATTTCCGCCTCCCAGGCCTGGGGGCCTACCTCCAAGAAGCAGCCCATCAGGGCAATGTCCAGGCCATCCTCTGGGGTATCGGAACACTGGTCCTGGTCATCGTCGCACTGGACCAGCTGGTCTGGCGCCCTCTTTTGGCTTGGGCCGACCGTTTCAAACTGGAGATGGTGGAAGGGGAAAACCCACCCACTTCCTGGTTCTACAATTTTCTGCGAAACTCTCGCCTGCTGGAACAGTTTTTGCAGAGGATCTGGCGACCGCTGAACGAGCAAGTAGATGCCTGGTTAATCCGCCGCGCCACCATCGCAGAACCTAAGTCCGACCATAAAAGCCAGCCCTGGCTCCTCTACCTGATGGGCCTGCTGATAGTGTTAGGACTGGTCTACGGCATTTCTCGCGCTGCCCTGATGCTATTTACACTGCCCGCAGGCCAGTGGGGGGAAATCGGGCTGGGTGTCCTGATGACCCTGCTGCGGGTATCCGCTTCCCTGCTCATCGCCCTGGCCTGGACGATCCCGGTCGGGGTAATTATAGGCACCAACCGGCGCGCCGCAGCCGTCCTCCAGCCCCTCATTCAGATAGTAGCCTCCATCCCGGCGACAGCCCTCTTCCCGGTTTTCCTGCTTTTCATCGTCGGCCTGCCAGGCGGGCTGAACATTGCGGCTATCATGCTGATGCTTACGGGCACCCAGTGGTATTTGCTCTTCAACGTCATCGCTGGCGCCTCAGCCATCCCGCAGGACCTAAAGTATACTTCCGCTCTCATTGGCCTGAGCCGATGGGAGCGTTGGCGAACGCTGATTCTACCGAGCCTGTTTCCCTACATCATCACCGGAGCCATTACAGCCAGCGGCGGGGCCTGGAACGCCAGCATCGTTGCCGAGTACGTAGAGTTCGGTGGTCGGACGCTCTCCACTATCGGTATTGGCGCCCTCATAGCCCGCGCCACCGCTACCGGCGATTACCATCTGCTTCTGGCCGCCACCCTGACAATGATCCTGACCGTCATCCTCATCAATCGTCTCCTTTGGCGCCGGCTCTACCACCTGGCCGAAGAAAAATATCGTATGGAGTGAACCCATGTCTGCCAGCGACTACCTGCTGGAAGTCCGTCACGTAAGCCAGATCTACCACAGCGGCTCCCGTCAGTTCGTCGCCCTGCAGGACATAAATTTAACCCTCAGTGAGGGGGAATTCCTCTGCCTGCTGGGGCCATCGGGCTGCGGAAAGAGCACTTTACTGCGCATCGTCACTGGCCTCCAGCGGCCGACGGAAGGAGTCGTGCTCTATCGTGGTCAGCCACTTAAGGGCGTCAACCCCCATGCCACCATCGTCTTCCAGACTTTCGCACTCTTCCCCTGGCTGACAGTTCTGGAGAACGTAGAGGTAGCATTAAAGGCGCGGGGTGTTCCCCCGAAACTGCGCACTGCCAAAGCCCTGGACCTACTGGACCGGGTCGGACTGGATGGGTTTGAACTTGCCTACCCGCGTGAACTTTCCGGCGGGATGCGTCAGAAAGTGGGCTTCGCCCGAGCAATGGCCGTAGAACCAGAACTTCTGTGCCTGGACGAGCCCTTTTCCGCTCTGGATGTGCCAAGCGCAGAAGCGCTGCGGGGAGAACTTCTGGAACTCTGGGCGGAAGGGAAAATCCCCACCCGTGCTATCCTGATGGTAACCCACAACATTGAAGAAGCGGTCTTTATGGCCGACCGTATCGTAGTTATGGATAAAGGCCCTGGACGAGTAGTGGCAGAGATAGCGGTAAATTTACCCCACCCCAGGCAACGGCGGTCGCCAGAATTCCTGGAACTGGTGGACAAAGTCTACGGTTTACTGGCAGGCCAGACCCAACCGGAGCACGTGGAACTGGGGGCAGCACCGGGCGAGCCAGGTCGCATCCGGGCTCTGCCTCATATCACTATAAGCGACCTGGCAGGTTTCCTGGAGCATATAGCTGAAACGGCTGCCCACGGGCACGATATCTACCGCCTGGCTAAGGAATTACATCTGGATTCAGATCACCTGTTCTATCTAACGGAGGCAGCGGAGCTGCTGGGTTTTGCCACCGTCGGCGGTGGCGATATTGCTCTCACCCCCCTTGGGGAGACTTTCGCGGAGGGAAGCATTCTGGCTCGCAAGGAGATTTTCGCTACCCGTATCCGGCGACTCCCGATATTCCGCTGGTTGATATCTATGTTGAGCGCTGCAGAAGGTCGCCGGCTCAAACGAGAAGTAGTCCTTTTAGCCCTGGAGTTGGAATTTCCCCCTCATGAAGCCGAGAAACAATTGGACACCATCATCAACTGGGGCCGGTACGCCGAGATCATCACCTACGACGACAAAACCGAGACCATCTTTTTGGAATGAACTTCCTGCTCCCTCACTCGTTCTGGAATCCATCGTCACCCACAGAAGGTAAAGAGTGAGCGCCCTCCGGAAAGGCCCGCGGTATTTTCAGGAACGTGAAGCCCTTTCCTGCTACAAAGCCGCGCCGTAAGGGTTTAATAGAAAGGCGTTTAACGCCGGAATCTAAATTTAATGGGAGATTGAGATGTCCGGGCGAAAAAAAGACGAATTTGAACTAATACTGGGGACAAGTCCGCGGTCGCTTCCGTGGGAAAGATGGCTCCAATGGGCGCTGGTTTTATTCAGCCTGTGGATAGCGTTGCTGTTCTTTCCCGGGCGTTTGCTGAATTTCTGGATAACCTGGGAATGGTTCCGCGATCTGGGCTATGAGTCGGTCTTCTGGACCCAGTGGCAAACCAGGGCGCTGTTGTTTCTGGTGGGCTGGACTATTGCCGCCCTGTTCCTCGGTTTGAATGCATTTCTGGCCGCACGAGCAGCAGGCCGTTCTCCTCGGCTGTGGCTGAACCTCGCTGTGGCAATGGGATTTTTCTTCGGCCTCGCCCTCCAGAGGCGATGGGAAAGCATCCTGCTGGCTTTAAATGCCGAAAAGTTCGGTGTAGCCGATCCCATCTTCGGCCAGGATGTCAGCTGGTACGTGTTCCAATGGCCGCTGTGGATTTTCTTCCAGAGGCTCGCTCAATGGGGATTGGCCCCTCTATCTGCCCTCTTCCCTTTAATTCTCCCGGTCTCCCGGAGATGGCGCTGGGCCCATCTCTCGGTCCTGGCCGCTTTCTTCTTCCTGCTGATGGCCATTGGCTATCGTTTTGATGCCTATCACCTGCTCTATGTGGAGCGGCCCATCGCTTTCGGAGCCGGATATACGGAGATCCATGCCCGGTTGCCAGCACTGAACCTGCTTACGGCCCTGATGGTCTTTCTGGCGATTGTGCTTATGCTTAACCTTTGGCTCCGACAGCCGTCCCTGTTCGTCTTCGGCTTCGGAGGATGGCTCATCCTGGCCTTCCTCGGCCTTAAAGTCTATCCGAGCCTGATCCAGACTCTGGTGGTGCGCCCCAACGAGTTGGAGCGAGAAAGCCCATACCTGGCCCACAGCATCGCTTTCACACGGCGCGCTTATGGTCTAGATCGCTTTGAGGAACGGGAGTTTGCCCCGCGAGAAGCCCCCACCCCGGAGGAAATTAAAACGAACAAGGAAATCCTGGATGGAATCCGCCTCTGGGATTACCGCCCGCTGCTCCAGACCCTCCAGCAGATCCAAAGCATCCGCCCTTATTACGTCTTTGTTGATGTGGATGTAGATCGCTACCGCATTGATGGCGTCTACCGACAGGTAATGCTGAGCGTCCGCGAGCTGGACATTGAGGCACTGCCTGCACCAGCTCGCACCTGGGTCAACCGACATCTGGTTTTTACTCACGGCTACGGCGCTGTAATGGTCCCAGTAAACGCTTTCACACCGGAGGGCCTTCCCCAGTTCCTGCTCAAGGACATCCCACCTGTGGGAGCCATCCCCCTAACCCAACCGCAGATATATTTCGGAGAGCGCACCTTTGATTTCGTTCTGGTGAACACCCGAGTCCCTGAATTTGACTACCCACGGGGTGAGGAGAACGTCACCACCATTTACCAAGGGCGCACAGGAGTTAAACTGGGAGGTTTTCTCCGGCGAACCCTTTTTGCCCTCTATTTCGGCGACCCTAATCTGTTTTTGAGCGGGGCCCTCACCCCCGAAAGCCGCATCCTGTTCTGGCGGGATATCCGCACCCGATTGCGTATGCTGGCACCCTTCCTTAGGTTTGATGCGGATCCTTACGCCGTGATCTTGGACGGACGCATCGTATGGGTGGCCGACGCTTATACATGGACCGATCGCTACCCCTACAGCCAGCCTTACTACGGCCTCAACTACATCCGGAACAGCGTGAAGGCAGTGATAGATGCCTACGATGGGACAGTGACTTTCTACGTAGTTGAGGAAGAGCCCATCATTCGGGCATGGCGGCGGGTGTTCCCTGCACTTTGGCGGGATTTCACAGAAATGCCAGAAGAACTTCGGGCCCATCTCCGCTATCCAGAAGGCCTCTTCCGGATCCAGGCGGAGATCCTCCGGACCTATCACGTGCAGGATCCCCGGACGTTCTACAACAAAGAAGACGTATGGGCAATTCCCCTGGAGCTCTTTGCTGAGAAGCCCCAGGACATGGAGCCCTATTACGTCCAAACGCGGGTTGATCCCGGCGGACCAGTGGAGTTCGTTCTGATCCTCCCCTTCACACCCTCCGGCCGGCAGAACATGATCGCCTGGATGGCCGCGCGCTCCGATCCTCAAAAGTATGGAGGAGTGGTGCTGTATCAGATGACCAAGGAGCGGCTGATCTTCGGCCCCCAGCAGATTGAAGCCCGTATAGATCAGGACCCCGTAATCTCAGCTCAGCTTACCCTTTGGGGTCAACGTGGTAGCCAGGTTATTCGGGGAAACCTGCTGGTGATCCCGATTGGGGAAGCTTTTCTCTATGTAGAGCCGCTCTATCTCCTGGCGGAGCAGAGCCATATCCCCGAACTTAAGCAAGTGATCGTAGCCACTGAACAGCGCGTGGCAATGGCCCCGACGCTGGAACAGGCCCTGGCCCAGGCTATCGGCACGGCGCCTGTCTATGGCCCTCCAGGCCCAGCCGTTCCCGCAGACAAGGACATCTCAACCCTTATCCAGCAGGCATACGCCCACTACCAACGGGCCCAGGAGGCAATTCGCCAGGGCGATTGGGCGACTTATGGAGCTGAAATTGAGGCATTAGGCCGGGTCCTCCAGAGCCTTCTGGATGCCATCAGGGAGCGTTAGCTGAAAAATTAGCGGCTATGCCCCGTTTCTTCACAGTCACAGCGCGCATTGCGAGCGATAAAAGCGGCTGGATCATTTGGCCTCGGGCGTCCAACCAGACTCGCACCCAGCGGAGCCAGAGATGAAATACTGACCGGCCGTAACTTTTTCCGTAAGGATAGGACTCCTTCAAACTCTCCGGGTTTCAAGAAGATCTCAAAGAAGCTTTGACTTCTTCAACCTTTTCGGCTATACTGAAGTAAACCCTGGGGGAAAAGCCTATGAAAGTGGTGGTTAACGAAAAACTCATAGCTTCAAGAGGACGCCTTGGGAAAATCGCCAGCCTTGCCGGATTGGTTATCCTCCTGGTAGGGTTTGGTTTCAGCTTTTTCCCTCGCTACATCTACGTCTCTTTCCTGTGCCTCATACTGGGGCTGCTGGCCTCCAACATAGGCACATATAACCTGAACCGTTGGGTCAGGCGCCCCCGCAACGATGAAGTGATCGCCCGCGCCCTTAAAGGCCTGGACGACCGTTTCTGGCTCTTCAGCTATGTTCTTCCCGCCGAACATGTGGTGCTGGGACCCACAGGCCTCTTCGTGATAAAAGCCAAATCCCACGATGGGGAAATACTGTGCGAAGGGAACCGCTGGCGCCGCAAGTTCCGCTGGTCATACCTTCTGCGCATCTTCTACGAAGAAGGCCTCGGCAACCCTACAGCTGAGGTCGCTTGGGAAGCAGAGCGACTTCGCCAGTTCATCGCCCAAAGACTACCCGAAGATGCACAGGTGGAAATAAAAGAGGTGATCCTCTTTACCAGCCCCGCCGCTCGCCTTGAGCTCCGGGCTCCCCTTACTCCAGTCCTGACAGCTAAAACTCTAAAAAATCACATCCGCCAGAAAGGCGCCGAAACCCTCCCTCACAATGTGTACCAGAAATTGCTCGGGCTTTTCCGCCAGTACGCTGAAGAAAAAGGGGTAGCCTGAGCTCACCCTTCAGGGAGGAAAAATGGAGCTCAAAGATTTCCCCCGTCCCCCCGCTGATAACGGAAGGGGTATCCACTGGTCTGCAAGCATCTACCATCCGGAAGGAGAAGCCCTCCGCTACTGGATAAATGAACTCAAAGAGATGAACATAAAATGGGTGAAGCTCCTGGACGATGGCGCAGGCTCTTCTCTGAAGCTATGCGAAGCCCTCTTAAATGAAGGCATAATGCCTGTGGTCAGGCTCTACCGGCACGAGCCTAACCCCGGCCACATCGGCGGAAGAGAAGTGGAGACCGTTAAAAAGCTTGTGTCCATTGGTGTCCGCTACCTTGAAACCAACAATGAGCCCAACATACCGATAGAATGGAAAGGCGGATATATGCCTCCCAACTGGGTGGAAATAGTGGTTGAGAACTTCATAATTGACGCCGATATAATCCTGGGCCTGGGAGGGCTTCCGGCAATACCGGCCTTTTCCGTCGGTGAAAAAACGGACATTTTCTCCGAAATAGCCCGCAGACGTCCGGACTTGTTTGAGGCAGGGATATGGGCCGCAATCCACAATTATACCCTCAACCACCCCATTGACTACCCTTATGACCCTGTCAATCAGGAAGGCAAGCCTCTAACCCGTGAGGAGTACCTGAGCTACGGCCCGGTGGAATGGGTATGGGATAGGAACCCCCTGGAATGGATTAACGAATGGCGAGCGAAGGACAAAAACCCGGGCGCCACGGTTATGGAGGACCCTTCCTGCTTCCTGGCTTTTGAGCAAGTCAATGCCTTAATCGTGCGGGCCTGTGGCCATTCAATCCCCATTATCTCCACCGAAGGAGGACCATCAGTAGGCTCACGGGATGACCGACGTTATCCGCGCATAACTCCGGCTCTCCACCGGGATATAGTGGTGGCCATAAACGACTTCATGCAGCGACAGGCCCCCCCTTACTACTTCGCCATGTGCCACTGGCTCATAGCCAACTACAAAATCGGGCACTTTGACCCCACCTGGGAGACACAGGCTTGGTATACTGACTGGTGGAACGACCTCTTCGGCCTGAGCGGGCGCCTGCCGGCTGTTGATGCGGTGAAAGCGATGCCCAGCTTGGTGAGAGTAGGCCTGGGCACAGGGGCCATCGCTGGAATTTTGAGGGATAAAGAGGGAAGAAACCTCGTAGCCATTCCTGTAGCCCTTTACCAAAAAGGGGCAAGAATCGGCCTTACTTACACGGATATAACCGGCCTGTTTAGATTTTCTAGCGTTCCTCCTGGCGAATACGACATAGTGGTGGAAAAGGTTGGAGCTATAGCCCTGGGGGTTGAGCTGGCCGAAGGAGAAAACAAGATTCTGGACCTGGAACCCCTTGAAGTGGGAATTAGAGGAGCCATTGCGGGCAAAGTGATGGATGAAAGGGGTAAGCCCCAGCCCGGCGTGGAGGTTATCCTGCTTAAAGAGGGGAAACCTCTGGCTAAGACCCGCTCCTCAGCCTTAGGCGAATACTCCTTCCAGAACCTCGGAGAAGGGATTTACGGACTCAAAGCAGGCCCTCTGGTTCTCTACTCCGTAGCCCTGGATGGGTGGAAGGAAGAAAAATTGGACATAACCCTGCCGGCGCCTCCTGGATATCGCTACAAAGTTATCACTAAAAGGCTGCTTCCCCCTGAAGAGACCATGAACCGGCGTCTCTTCTACGGCCAGGTCCTGGACGAAAACGGTATTCCGATATCGGGAATAAAAGTGATGATGAGCTGGACCGGGGCGCCTCCTGGTACCCCCTTCCCCATCAGAATCACGGGGCAGGTGGTTGGGAAACCTCCCGGATATTATGAATTCCTCCACACCCCCGGAGAATATCAGCTTATGGTGGTCCAGGGCGATTGGGAAAGCGAGGTAGCCGATGGGCTTAATACTGCCAGCGTTCCCGGTAGAGAGCCAGGCGCCCCTGTAACCTACGAGGTGAACTTTCAGCTTCTTCCGGTGGGCCAACCGCAGGGAGCCATTATCAGGGGCGAACTTTCGGGTATTCCGCAAGGTCACAGAGTTATCCTGAGAGCACCAGGATTCTCCCGCGTGGCTGAGCTGGAAAGCAAAAGCCGCTTCGCCTTCTACGGTTTGTCCCCCGGAGAGTATTCCCTGGAATTGGAAGGGCTGGGCACCATAGCCTCGGGATTGAAAGTGACTGACTCCGAAGTCTTTTTCCTCCTGATGCCTTTCCAGAGCACCATCCAGGGCAGAGTTTCAGGCCTTGAAGAGGGGACCTCCCTGCGCCTGGTCTCGGAAGAATTCGGGTGGGAAGTGGAAACAAAAGCAGGCCCCGGGGGTGCTTTCCGCTTTGAGAACCTTCCGCGAGGGAGATACCATATCCTGATCGGGGAAAAAGAGCTTGCAGAGGCAGAAGTGGATGGCCTTTCCATTTTTACTCTACCAGATTTATTCCTGGAAGGCCCCTTTAGCTTTATAGGGGGAAAAGTGCTGGATGACCTGGGCAGGGCTGTAGGGAAACTGAAGCTTACTCTCCTGAAAGAGGGCGTAAAGGTAGCCGAGACCACCACGAGCGCCGATGGCTCATACCGGTTTTCATACATAAAGGCTGGAATATACGAGATCAGAGCCGAGGGATTCGGCGTGGTCAAAAGCAACCTCATAGTGGATGGTCAGAGCCCTTACCAGGTAGACATCACCCTCCCGGCCATTAAACCTCGTAAGCCTCTCAGCCGTTGTCTCTACTTTGGTTCCCTCCCTCTAAAGGGGGTGGCCCGGGTCAATTTCCTGGTATCGCTTCAATACATTGTGGCAACGGGGACTCCGGTGGTTTTCTCCCTCAAAGAAGCCTCTCAGGCTCAGGAAGTAATAATTGTGGGGGATGAAAGGCTAATCGGGCCTGAGGAAGAGCAAGCCTTGAAGGAAACCGGGTGCGAAGTTGGCCGTATATCGGGCGATAGCTATGCCATTGCTCGGACTCTTGGCCTTTGAGGAGGTCCGCAATGCCCGAAAGGGAAAACGATGCTATAGCTTATGGGGTCAACGTGGAACCGGCCAGGGTGGAGCCGGGTGAGAGCTACTGGATGGCGGTGAAAGTCCACCACTTAACTCCTGAGGAAAATCAAGGTCGCAGCCTTATATACATTGACATCTTGGATGAAAAGGGCGGGAGGATTTATGGAGCTCAAGCCAGGGTTTCCTGGCCTGGGGGAAGTCAGATTGTTACAGTAGATAAACCTCTGGGTGAGCCTGGCGCCAATTTTCCCCTTTGGCCTGGACAGCTATGTAGCGTGGAAGCCCTTGGCCTCCCCAGCGACAGAGTCTTCGGCATACACAACGACCATCCGGATGAAGGTCCGGGCAACAGAAGGTTTCAGCATTCTTTTCTGGTGGTATTTCAAAAAGTGGTAAAAGAAGAGGGGAGAAGCACCATAAAGGGTGAGGTGGTAGGCGGTGTTGGGAAAACCATTGTTCTTTTGAAAAAAGGGGAAGCGGTTGGAGCCCAAGTCATCGGACCCGACGAGCGCTTTGCCTTCAGTAGACTTTCGGCCGGTATTTACTCTTTAGCTATACCTGGGACTGACCTCCGGGTGGCTGATATAAAGGTGGATGGCTTTGAGACAATAACCCTGAGGCTTGTTTTGGAAGAAAAAAGCAAATCCATTTACCACTACCTTCTTTTTGGCACAGGTCTGGGAGCGCAGGTGGACCTGCTTCTGGCCCTGGATTACGTTTTACATTTTGGGCCTGTAGTGGGCTTCAGCCTGGAAGAAGCCTCCAATGCTGTCAACGTCACAATTGTGGGGGGAACTGACCGGATAAGTCTTCAGGAAGAGGAACTTCTCAGAAACAAAGGATGCACTGTCCGGCGCATATCTGGAGATGCCTATCAGATAAAAGAGACCTTCAGGGAACTGGTGGAAAAGAACACCCCTTTCCCCTCAAGCTGAAGCCACTTAAAGCAACTGCACACCGCATCACACCAAACAAAGCCTTCTTCCTCGCGCACGTTAGAGATTTGGATATATCCCCAAAGCCCTTTAAGAGGGAGCGATCAGCCACCCTTTGCACCCCACCCACGAGTGGGACCCAAAACCGTGGCAAACCCTATGCCCACGAGGGTGGGGAAAATTGGGGGTGGAGGGGGGCGAAAGCCCCCATCCCGGGGGTCTGGGGGATGTGCCCCCAGAAACCTCAAAAAGGGAGCCATCAGCCAACCCTTGCATCCCGCCCACGAGTGGGACCCAGAACCCCGGCAAACCTTGTGCCCACGAGGGCGGGGAAAAATCGGGGGTCCAGGGGGCAAAGCCCCCTGGCAAGGGGCCTGGGGGATGTGCCCCCAGAAACCTCAAAAGGGGGAAATTTAAGTTTTAAACTCCTGCGTAAGCATTAAAACCACCATCTACCGGCACCACTACACCGGTCACGAAAGCGCTGGCCGGGGAAGCAAGCCAGATTACAGTGCCTATCAGGTCTTCCGGGTTTCCAAAACGACCCATAGGAGTGTGGGCAAGGATGGCTTGCCCACGCGGTGTAAGGTTCCCCTGTTCGTCCAACAAAAGGTAGCGATTCTGACGCGTTAAGAAAAACCCAGGCGCAATAGCATTGACCCGAATCTTAGGAGAATACTCCCGGGCTAAATGGACCGCTAACCACTGGGTAAAGTTGCTTACGGCTGCCTTAGCAGCAGCATAACCAACCACACGGGTTAGCGGGCGAAAGGCCGCCATGGAAGAGATGTTCAGGATAACGCCTTCACTCAATTCCACCATTTGCCGGGCAAAGACTTGAGATGGAAGTATCGCCCCCCCGAAAAGGTTGAGAGCTATTACTTTCTCCAAAGCCTCCAGCGGAATATCAAAGAATGACCTGTCCGGTCCAGCTGTTGCTTCAGGCATGTTTCCACCCGCAAGGTTCACCAGGATGTTCACTGGTCCTATTTCCTGCCGAACCCGCTCAGCTACTGCCTCAATTTCTTCCCTGTGCAATACGTTCATATAGTAGCCCCAGGCTTCTAGACCTTCTGCGCGAAGTTCAGCCACGCGCTCTTCCGGCGACACGATATCCGTAATTACTAGGCGAGCGCCTGCTCGGCCAAGGCCTCTGGCAATGGCTTCGGCCAGCACACCCGCGCCGCCTGTCAGCAACGCGACTTTACCTTTAAGAGAGAACAATTCTTCCAGATAGCTCATCCCCTCCACCTCCTGTTTCCCACTCAGTATGGAATACCCCAGGTTTATCCACACGTTCATAAGTGTGAGCACCAAACGCATCCCGCTGGGCCTGGATCAGGTTTGCTGGAAGTTTAGCACGACGCATGGATAACACATACTCCACAGCAGTTCCTAAAGCCGGCATCGGGACTCCCCATTCCATAGAGCGCTGCAGGATCCGCATTGCCGGGAAAAGCCGGCTTTGCAATTCGGATTGAAACCCCGGGTCAAAGAGGAGGTGGGGATCTTCGGGGTTTCTCTGCAGAACTTCCCGCAGGAAACGCAACCAGCGAGCCCGGACAATGGAGCCCGCCTGCCATATACGTAACGCTTCCGCCCGATCAGTCCCGTACCGGTAAACCTTTGAGGCCTCGTGGAGCAACCATAGCCCTTGTGAAAAGGCTACCAGAACTGTAAGGTTCAATGCGGATTCCAGGTCCGATAGCAACCCCTCCAATGGTGCTTCCAGGCGATCCTTTGGCCATGGGAAACTTGCCGCAATCCGTTCCCGGTCAGCCTTGAAATGGGAAAGGATGCGGGCAATTACCGCTGCAGTCAGAGTCAGTGTCGGGACTCCGAGCTCCAGAGCGCTCTGAGCTGCCCAGCGGCCTGTTCCTTTCTGCTCCGCTTTGTCCAAAATGAGCTCCACCAGCGGTTCCCCCGTTTCCGTGTCCCGATACCTGAGCACCTGAGCGGCCAATTCCATCAAGTACGACTTAAGAGTTCCTTCATTCCAGCGCTCAAAGACCTCTGCAATGGCCTCTGGGGACATCCCCAGTGCGTTTTTCATGAAATCGTAACTTTCAGCAATGCCTTGCATGATGGCATACTCAATGGCGTTGTGCACCATTTTGACATAATGGCCAGCTCCGCCCCGGCCCATATAGGCACAACATGGCCCTTCATCGCTCGTGGCGGCAATGCGGATGAGCATTTCTTCTATCATTTTATAGCCTTCTAAAGACCCGCCTGGCATGATGGATGGCCCATACAGTGCCCCCTTCAAACCTCCGCTGATTCCAACCCCCAGAAACTGGATCCCGCGAGCCGCCAAACGTTCTATCCGACGCTCGGTGTCAATATAGTGGGAATTGCCTCCGTCCATTACTACGTCCCCTTTTTCCAGGAGAGGAATCAAGCCTTCAAGCATTTCATCTACCGCTGGGCCAGCACGAACCATAAGCAAGATGCGTCTGGGGCGCGCCAGGCTCCGGACAAAGTCCTCCAGGGTGTAAGCAGCCAAAATTGGTTCATTGTGGACACGTTGCATTAAGAAAGCCTGCGTGCGCTCGGCAGTTCGGTTGTAGACACATACCCGAAAGCCGCGCCGAGCAAAATTGAGAGCCAGGTTCTGCCCCATCGCTGCTAAGCCTATGATACCGATATCGCATTCGCTCATAGCCACCTCCTTAAGAACGTCGGAAAGCTGCTTCCAGATCCCCAAGAAGCTCTCGGAAGCGGATGAATTGTCCTTCGTAATCCCGAACCCATTCTGCTACCGGCTCGTAAAGGCGAAAGGGAACCGCAGGAAGTACAGAAGAAAGGTCCGGAGCGAACCCGAGGGCCTTGCGGGCCAGGACCAAACTTCCCAGCAGAGCGGGCTCCGGGATCTCCGGCACCTCCACTGGCACTTGAAACACTGAGGACAGAATGCGCATCCACAGTTCCGAACGAGTTCCCCCACCTCCTGCCCGAAACCGCAGCGGATTTAAACCATTATCCCTCAGAGCTTCCAGAACCAGTCGGAGGGCAAAGGCCACTCCCTCCATGGCTGCCCGCAGCAAGTGCCCACGATTATGGTAGGACCGCAAACCAAAGATCACCCCTGAGGCACAATGGCTTATCCCCGAAAAGCGCTCCCCTGTCAGAAATGGAAGGAACAACAATCCAGTGGGCCTGTCCACGGCCTCCGCCAGAGCTTCCTGCTGGGTGTAATCCAGGTAAAGCACTTCTTCCCGCAGCCATTTTAAAACGTTCCCCGCATTATTGATAGCTCCGCCGGGAAACCAGCGCCCTCCTGCCAGATAGTAGGTTTGCAGTCGCATATCCGGAGAGGAATCTATTATCGGGCTATCAGCAACCATACGGAGCATAGCAGTGGTTCCCAAGTTCATCGCTCCGATGTTTGGCACAGCAGCTCCCAAACCCAGACCAACTGCCCCTCCATCGTATACCCCCGGTATAACCTCCACATCAAATGGAAGGCCCAGAGCTTCGGCCACATCGGGCCTGAGGGGACCAAGGAGCGCTTCAGGAGCTACTACTTCTGGCAAGCATTCTGCTTTCAGTCCAACCAGTTCAAGGATTTCCTGGTCCCATTGTAGCGTGTGGACATTCATCAACTGGGTGGCCGTAGCCAGCGATGGCTCTGTAAAGGGTTTACCTAAAAGCCGAAATAGAAGGTAAGCCTTGGCATCCAGAAACCAGCGCGCCCTGTGGAAAACTTCAGGGCGATGGATCCGCAGCCATTCCAGTTTGGCCAGCGGATAATGGAAAAGCGGTGGGCATCCGGTGCGCTGGTAAATCTTTCCCGAGTCAATACGGGCCAGCAATTCCGGAAAAGTCTTCTGAGGTCGGATATCCAGAAGCGTGATGATTCCAGACAAAGGACGACCAGCAGCATCCACCGGAAGAAGGCTAAGCTGATAGGCTGAGAGCACCATCCAGCGAACTGCGCCAGGCTTTTCCCCCACAACTTCCTTCACAGCGTCCACAAACTGGCCCCACAGGATGTCCGGGTCATGCTCGGCCTGACCAGCTTCTTTCTGGATCAGCGGTAGTTCACGGCTGGCCACCCGGTAAAGCTTTCCATCCAATCCCAGCCGCCCGGCTTTGAGGTATGTGGTGCCTATGTCTACCGCCAGGATCTGGGCCATGCTCTACACAGGTTTCCGCTGTTTCTGGAAAGCCAAGGCGTGGGGAATGACTTCCGGGTTAACTACTTCTTCGGGGACCTCACCTCGCACCACCCGCTCCACGTCGGAGACCACTTTATCACCCATGCGGCGAAGGGTCTCGTAGGTGTAAGCAGCGATGTGAGGGACAATCAGCACATTGGGGAACCGGAGGAGGGGATGGTCTGAGCCAATGGGTTCTCCCTCTACCACATCTAGCGCCGCTCCTGCTACCCGCCCGGATTCTAAAGCTGCAATGAGGGCGGCTTCATCTATGAGCTCTCCCCGCGCAGTATTTACCAGAATCACGCCCGGTTTCATCCGGGCAAAAGCGTCATAAGATAGAAAGTGAAAGTTCTCCTCAGTGAGAGCGGCGTGAATGGAAATTATATCAGCCTCCTGCAATAAAGTTTCCAGACTCACAGGCTCAACCCCGACTGCCCTCATGACCTCTGGAGAGACGTTGGGATCGTAAGCGAGCACCCGGGCCCCAAAACCTCTGACGAGAATTTCTCCCACCCGGCTTCCAATGTTTCCGAATCCGATCAGGCCAACAGTTTTGGCCTTCAGTTCCCATCCAATGAAAGTGGCGCGCTCAACCCAACGTCCTTCCCGAACCGCCGCAGCAGCCTGAGGAATGTGACGAAGGATGGCAAGCAGCAGGGCGATGGTTAATTCTGCCACCGCATCCCGCTCCATCCAGGGGATGACCCGGGTGACTATTACTCCGTGAGCGGTGGCTGAAGGCAGGTGAATGTTGTCTACACCAAGGCCGTGGCGAGCGATAAGCCACGTCTCGTCTTTCTCAGCAAAAAACTCCGGGGAAAAGTAAGGCGTGACACTGACTATGAGGATGGTATAACCAAGCAGTGCGCGGGCCAGTTCCCGCCCTCCGATCCTGGAGGGAAACTCAAAGCGCTGAACCTCCCCCAATTCAATTAGCCGCTCCATATGCTCCGGAAAATATCGCCCGAAACTGCTGGAATTAACGATAGCAATACGCAGGGGTTTCATCCCACTCCTCACATCTATAGTTTATACGCTTTCTTCGCCAGCCGATAGCTCAGATCCAGCATCATATCGTGGGCATCTTCCAGATCCACGATCCCTCGCACCACCAAACCGGCGAGCCAATTGGCGCAAGATCGCCGCCAGAGATCGTGCCGCGCAGGGATAGATAGAAGATTTCGGGCGTCATCGTTGAAGCCTACGGTGTTATATATCCCTGCGGTCTCCATTACCTGCTCGAAGTAACGCTTCATGCCCTGGAAACTATCGTGGAACCACCAGGGCGGGCCTATTTTCAGGGCAGGATAATGCCCGGCCAGCGGGGCTAACTCTCGCGAGTAGGTAGATTCATCCAGGGTAAAGACGATAAGCGTTAGCCGGGGGTCATTGCCATATTTGTTTAAAAGCGGGCGTAAATTGTGGGTGAACTCGCTGACCTGAGGGATATCACAGCCCCGGTCAGGGCCAAAACGCTCAAAAATGAAAGGATTGTGGTTCCGCACTGAACCCACGTGGAGTTGCATGACCAGGCCATCTTCAATGCTCATGCGAGCGCTTTCCATAAGCATGTGGGCTGTGAAACGCCTCGCATCTTCGGCAGTGGCCCTGCCCTGAAGGGCTCGCTGGAATATTGCCTCCGCTTCAGCAGGCGAGAGCTCTTCCGTATAGGCGGTTTGAGCATCGTGGTCAGCGGCGGTGGCTCCCATGCTTTTGAAGAAAGTGCGCCGTTCTTCCAGAGCTTGGAGGAAAGTCCGATAGGAGTGGATATCAATACCAGTCAGCTGGCTCAGGGCTTCAATCTTTTTCCTCCACTCTGGCCCCAGAATCCGGAACACATCATCGGGCCGGAAAGTAGGGCGGATATTTCCTTTCCACCCAGATTGCCGGATAGCCTGATGGTAATGCAAGGGATCGGTGGGAGCGTCAGTGGTGCACAGCACTTCAATGCGGAAGCGCTCGTACAGCTTTCGAGGGCGAAAATCCGGACTGGAAAGTTTCTCGGCGATCTGATCGTATATGCGCTGCGCCGTCTCACCCGTGAGCTTTTCCTCTATACCGAGCACCTCATAAAGCTGGTATGCCAGCCAGCAGCCTGTAGGGGTGCCACGGAAAAGGTAAAAGTTATCGGCGAAGATCTGCCAGATTTTTCGGTGATCCTCTTCCACTGGCCCTCCATCAATGCGAGGTATGCCCAGCCTTTCCAGCGGTATGCCCTGAGAGTAAAGCATGCGAAAGACGTAGTGGTCGGAGATGATGAAAAGTTCTGTGGGAGTGCCCAGAGGAGCATCCTCCGCAAAGAGGCGGGGGTCAAGGTGGCCATGGGGACTGACGATGGGTAAATAAGCTACCTGCTCGTAAAGCTCACGGGCAATACGCCGTTGGGCAGGGTCTGGGTCAAAGTATCGGTCTTCCGACAAACGCCATTTAGCCATGGCCTATTTTCCTGCAGGTCACCCTATGAGAGAGCGGGTCAGTGGAAGGATTTCTGCTTCGTCCACGCTTTCCCCAGCCCGTTTTCTCTCCAGAACAGCCCGAAGGCGAGCGTGCACTTGAGGGTTAAGGGGATAACGGAGAGCAAACAGGATAGCAATAGTCAGCAAGAATATAGGAGTTAGGCCGAAAAGGAGACGCAGGGTGAGGATAAAAGTGGGCGATTGGGGTTGTTCCACCAGCCGGGTTAATCCTTCCACCACTTCCATCCGGGGTGGGATATATCCAGCCAGTTGGATAGCCTGAGCAACCAGGAAAAGGGCCAAGGCTGAGCTTACTTTACGGGCAAAAGTAACCAGAGCAAAATAAATGCCTTCTCGCCGCTGACCAGTGCGCAATTCATCTACGTCCGGGATGTCAGGGAAGATGGAATACATCATTCCAACGATTCCACCGGTTCCCAGGCCGATGGAAGCTGCCAGGAGGTAGGGGAGGAAGCGAGGACTATCCGGGGTGATGAAGAAGCTCAAGGTCATAGCCATCATCCACACCAATGCCCCCGTCACATAGCCTGTCTGCTTGCTGGTGCGCCGGCTAAGCCAGACGTAGAAGGGTAAGGAAAGGATCTGGGTTACCAGCACTGTTCCGTTAACGAAGCTGGTCTCTCCAGGCCGGTGAAGGTAGTTTTTCATGAAATAAACCACGATGCTGCTGACGGCATCCATTGCTACGAAAGCCAGCAGATACATAAAGAGGGCATAGACGAAAGCTCGCACTTGGAACGGTTCCAAGAAAGCCTCTTGCCAACGGAACGGTCTGGGCGGCTTCTGAAACTCAGGACGCTCCCGAGCAGCAATCACGGTGGCGATAAAGGGGAGAGCGAAGAAGAGGCCAAAGCCTGCCCCCACGGCGACCCAGCCGGCGCGCACATCTGGAAAAGCTCCCACAATCTGGAGGGGAAGGACCGCGCAAAGCATGGAGGAAAGGGTGGAGAAAGAAATTCGGGAAGCTCCCAACAGGGTTCGCTGATGATAATCCAGGCTCAGTTCAGATTGCAGGGCGGTGTAGTTCAACATTACGATGCTGACTACGGTGGAAAAGAATAGATATGAAAAAAGAGCATAAACCAGACGGAAGACCTCTTGAGTGAAGGCTACCGGGTAAAAGAGCAGGAAAAAGGACAGGAAGACGAAAGGTATGCCGAAGAGGAGATAGGGACGACGGCGCCCAAGAGGGGTACGGGTGCGGTCGGCCAGGATACCCTC
>JANXAG010000003.1:19007-109962 GCA_025062375.1 Anaerolineae bacterium
GGGGTCGGTTATAGCATCGTAGACCTTGCTCAGCAGGATGACCAACCCGGCCAAGCCTGGCCTCAAGCGTACCACATCGGTCAGAAACATGAGGTAATAAAAGGATATGAGCACTCCAGAGCCACCGCCGTATATATCCCCCAGGCCATAGCCGATAATACGCCAGAAACCCAAGCGCTCCTTTGGGTGTTCCATGGTTCCTCCTCATTTTGTAAGCTTCCTTCCCCATGGGCCCATGGCTTCAGGCCTCCTCTGGGGACGAAGGTGTGAAATATTTTTGCTGCCTTCAAATCGTGGTAACACCTCCAGAGTTCCCTCCATTTCGGGCAAGCTCGTATCTTAGGAAGCTATAGATTCTGCAGTTCTTTTTCCAGCTTTGTCAGACGCAGAATCAAAAGGTCCGTGACCTGATATAAGGCCCACACTCCCGCTCGCTTAAGTGCTGAAAATCACCACCCTGGGCGAGAAATTGCCGCAGTCGCTTGACATAAGCCAAATGATGGTTGATAAGCGTGTAAATTTTTTGCAGAAATTGCTCCATAGGGCCTCCTCTTTACCGGAACTGTCTTTTTTTAACATATCGCACAAATTTTAGCAAATTTTGACTTTGCCCCAATCTGTGGTTGGCTTCCAGCCAGGCATGGATCCTCTTTGCCTTCAGTGGCAGATTAAGGCTGGTCCCACGGACTTCGGCGATTTGGGGTCCCGAAGCTATACATAGGGAGCCTATCTATTTCTAAATTCGCGCCGAAGGATTTCCCTCAGCGAAGACTTAACGGGACAAAACTCCTGAAGGGGCAGTCCTGGACGACAGAGGCTTATATAATCTCCTTCGGGGCTATAATGTATGTGAGCGAGCATCGCCGAAACGCTGGCTGGACTACGGGGGTCTACATCCAGGCGCTTATAAAGGATCAAATCCACTCCATAGGGCAAAGATTGAGGATCTGGTCTGATTGTTGTGCAATCCCCGGAAGCAGCGGTCAGGAAGAGTCGGACGATTTCCTGGACAACCGGTTGTTCAGTTAGCGGGATACTGTATTGCTCCACCGGAACCCCTCTCGGGCTGTATTTGAAGATTTTCACCTCTACGGCACGGGTTTCAGAAGCAATACGGTCAGGGTTAAAGGTTAAGTCTATAGCCGGCAGAGGCGTCGGCGTAGGGGTAAAAGCGAGTTCCGGTGAGGGTTCACCCAGGCATCCAACAAAAAAATGGTCAGGGTAATCAATCTTTCAGTTTGATGTTGTCAGGTCATCCGGAATGTCCGCCTAACCACTCTTTATACAGCCACCAACAGGGCGAAGGCACGGCGACTCCTTGAAGGGTAAAAGAGCGATGCGGACCGATCCAGAAGGCCTTCCATGGAAAATTTTGCGTCAGCCTCATCCACTAAGATGCCTCCGCGGAGTCACGCTGGGCCACATTTGGCAGATAGCCATCGTAACTTCGTTCAAACCAAGCCAGGACAACGGAGACGGTGCTGGCTATCAGCAATATCCCAAATGCCGACAACGGTTGGTTAAAATTTTGCAAAGTGTCCACTGCTCCCCGAAAGCCCCGCTTTCACCCTCTGCTTCCTCCCAGAAACCGGGAGGGGATTGTCCAAGTATGGGGTGAAAGCAAAGCTGCTGCTGGCATGGAGCTCCATCCCTGGAGCTTTCCCCCCTCGGGATAAGGGGGGGAATAATACTCCACAGGGGTGAGCCATCCCCGCTCCAAGCCATATTTCCACCATCGGGTTAGCACATACCAGGCATCTTCATCCCCCTGTTCCAGCAAAATCGCCCCATACACGCCGTCCCAGAAAGGCCAATCAGCACCGTTGTGGTAACAGTAAGGATAAACGCTTTTACCAAAGAGGTCCCTTTTATGCTGGTAAGGTGGAAACACACACATCACACCCCAGTCCCCAAAGGGCTGCTCTTCGTTAAAGCGGGTCTGAAGGCGACGGGCAGCCTTGAGAAGGCTTGAGCTCTTCTCCTCATCGGTCAGCCCGAAGTAAATAGCTATGAGGGTATCAATAGAAAAGTTCATCTCCACGCAGTCAGGACGAAGGTAGTTTACATAATACCCATGTTCGGGGATCCAGAGGTAACGGTCCATGGCTTCCAGGGCTTTTTCGGCCTGAGCCCGGTAGTGGTTTGCCAGCGCTTCCTGTCCGATGCGAGAAGCGATAACAGCCCCAGCCCGCAGAGCAGCCACGTAGAGGGCCTGGTCGTAGGTTACCCAGACACTGCGCCGGATATTGTCCGCCCAATCATTTGGCTTCCAGGGTTTCTCCAGGAGTCCGTCCCCATCATGGTCCTGAGAAGAAAGATAAGCCAAAGCCTTTTGGGCCAGAATCCACAGGGAATGCTTGCCTTCACCAACGGGCGCTTTCAAGATGTCCCAGTCCTCCGTGAAGCGAAGGTAATCGGCCAGAAGAAGGACGAAAAATGAAGGCGAGTCCAGATGGTTTGGCAACCAGTCAATTAAATCTCCCAGGAGGTCCGGTGGGAAAACTCCACTGGGGCAACGACCGTCGGAGTGCACACCGCGCGCTAAACTGAAAAGATGACGCTTCACCAGGTCCGGACGCCAGGGCAGAACAACCTGAGCTGTCCAGTAACCATCACGGAAATAGAGGCGGGGTGGGTAAAAATATTCTGGTCCCGCTGTAAAACCGGCAAAATCTTCTCCTAATTCTTTAAAGACGCTCAGGGCCGTATTAAGCCCGGCCGCAATCAAAGAACGGGTCAATGGGTCGCTGCCCGAAGAAGCTACCCTCTGAAGCCAGCGGGCATAATTTTGCGCCGACTCCAGCTCACGCACCCAATGGTTCAATCCCTCCAATGTCGGCCCCAGGCTCCATACGATTTCCTCCTTACCACCAGCGGGAATTTCCAGAGCATATTCCAGGACGACCTCTTTTCCCGTGCAGAGCATTTCCTCAGGAACACGGTTTCCCTGCCATACCCACCGCCATCGCCGGGGGCCTTCCACTTCAATCTGACCACCTTGAAGCCGCAAGCGCACCTCAGACGGCAAAAAAACTTTTGCCCATCCCTCCTCCCACAGTTGCTTCTTTCCTATTAGCTTTGGGATCCAGTTTGCCAGAAAATGAAGCGTTCGCTCGCGCCAGGAAACAGGCAGATGGGGAGACCAGCGAAGCCGGATTTTCAGGGATTGACGCTGAGGGGATCGGTTATGCAGAGAGCATCGCTGAAAAATTGAAGCTTTTTCCGAAAGGAACGAGGTCAAAGTAACATGACACTCTTCTACCTCCCCCTCTAACTCCCAGAGGCGCCCGAGAGCGCGGGCCGTCTGGAAAGAGAGGGGATGCCCTCCAGCAGTGATCTGAAGGCTCCACCGACCAAGGAAAGTCCCATCCGTCAAAATAGCACGATTCACACCGCCCAGACCATCAAAGGTCACGAATAAATGCAGGTTGCCCGTATCATAAAGGCTGGAAGCATTTGGAAAGTTCACCCTCAATGAGCCATCCTCAAGAGGCACAGCCACACGCATTTCGCTTCCCCTATTCAGAGGTTTTCTGAAGCAATATAACTGCGTATACGTCCAGAGGGAGGGTAAACTCAGGCCCCATAGCTTCTCTGGACTTCCCTTCGGGGGTTATTATACGCACCGGTCCAGCTTCGCCAAAGAGAACCCGTACTTCCTGGGGGGCATCTGCATAATTGACAAGATGCAAGGCTTTCGCTCCGGTTTCAGGATTTCGCCAGATTTCCAGCAGGACTGGGCTTTCCCCCTTAACCCGCGGGCCCGATACAGGCCCTAAAGCGTTGAGGAGGGCCTGGCGCCAGGGCTCTGGAGGCAGGCGGAAGTGAGGAGATTGGGTAAATAAACGCACCATACCGATACGATCAAATATTCGTCGAGCCCCTCGGCTTTCAAAGTAAGCCCTATACAACCGGGTAGCGACTGATTGGGTTAAAGTCCTGAGCCAGGGCTTATGCTCCAGAAGGGAAGTTTTCCGAGGAGACCAGCCCGGGATCTCAGCCAGAGCTACCCGGCGAGGGTGGGTCTCCGGGTGGGAGACTGCATGGGATCGCGCATCCAGAATAACTTCCAGCCCCTCTTTGCTGTCCTCCTCCCGCACGACCCGCCATGGGATCCCGGCAACTGTAAGGGTTTGAGCTGCACCGAAAAAGAGAGGAGCTACCACAGGCCACTGTTGCCAGAGAGCATCGCCAGGGTAGAGTAGGCCCACCGGCGCAACAGGCGCCCACCCCTGATAGAGGTCCGCATGTGCTTCCAGCCACCGATGGTAGTGTCCAATTGCCTCCCGCTGAGGGGCATATTCCGCAGCTGTTAGAAGGGTAAAAACCCTGCGTTCCACGTATTCTGTCCCTTTGATCACTGCGATGGCACCGCAGGCAGCGGCTTCGGCAATTGCCTGACGGAACCGCCGGGGTGGATAAACCGGATCAAAGCCGATCCCCTTATCGTAAGGTATGGTGCTGATGGGAGTCTGACCAGCCAGAGCCCTGGCAACCCGCAAAGTCAGGGTATTATTTACCAGCAAAGGACGCTTCTTTCCATCCGGACTCCAGCGAGGCAACCCGAAATCCTCTATCATCAGTATGTCCTGGACTCTGGCCAGTGCGGGAAGATCAATTCCCAGGACGAGATAGCTGGGCCGCATTACGGCATCAAAGTTATTTGCACTGATCAGCACATCTGGTTTTAGGGAACGGGCGAACTCAGCCAGTTCTTGGAGAGTGGATGTGACCACCCGGGCACGCCAGTGCAGGTAAGCCTGGACTTCCTCCTGAAGGGGATCTATGGTCACTGGGATCTCCAGACCAGTATCGCGGCGGAAAGCCTTTTTACAGCGTTCGCAGTGACACCCGGCCACCCCGAGCCATACACCTCCGAAAAAGAAAGGCTGGGCCCCCATCCATGGATTGTCAAAGAAAACGCCATCGGCCCCGGTTTCCACAACCCGGCGCACCATCTGTTTGAGATGTTCCTTCCACTCAGGGTGAAGCCAGCAGACCATATAGCGGCCGGTGTAATAGTAAAAGGGGCGCCCATAAGGGTCGCGGGCATACCAGTCTTTTCCTTCAAACGATCCTGAGTTTACATAATTAGAGGTTTGAACGTAACCGAAGACCTGGATCCCGTGGCGGTGATAGACTTTTACAGCCTGGCGAAAAACTTCCCAATCTTCTTGTTCCACTTCAGGGGGAAATCCCCAATTGCAGGTGAGGTAGGCCCAATTGCAGGCTGCCTCTTCAGCCACCCGCTTAGCACCCTGATCAGTGTAAGCCTCCAGGTGGACTGCTTCATTTACCGGTGCCCCCATGAACTTGAGGCGGTTCATCCGGATTGTGCCTGGTCCAGCCCATAGGTAAATTGGGCGGTGCAAACCTACCGTTAGAGAGAAACGCATTGGCTCACCTTGCTCTGTAACTATGAGTTAGAACGCTGAATAAATTAAACTGCAAATGCGTGCATCTGTCAAGCCACACCGCTGGAGGGGGTAGGGGAGGGGATATCTTTACATAAATTAAAATGAGTTTACTGGGGGCTCTGGCTATAAATAGATGCCTCCGGGGAGGGGATTAAGCCCGAATTTCGCCGATTTCTACAATCAAAAGCCTCCCGATGCGTTTGGTCTGGAGCCTGAGACCTGGGCTTCGAAGCGGGTTATCTGGCCTGTCCTCGGGGCCAAGCGAGTGATTTTGGATGGTTCAGATTATTTAAGATAATGTACCTTATCGTAAATTTACCTCAATGCCCCTCCACCCTTGGCCCTCTCCCACCTGCCCCGCTGAAAACTGCCAGCTCGCCCCCTTCCCCAAATCACCTCCCTCCCGCTGACCTTCCCCATCCCTCTGGCTCTGTTCCATTCACCCTGCTGGAACCTGTTGCCTCACCTCACTATTTTTCAAACAGGGAGTGTTAATTTATGTAAAGCTACCCACCCTTACCATTCCGGCGAGGACCCCCACCCTAGGAACTGCACTTGATTGCCAATATTGGACCTTTAAGGTATAATGAGCCGAAAAATTCGGGAGGGATTGGCCGTGAGATTAATTTGCCTTCAGGATAATCTTTCCACAGCTCTTTCAATTGTGGAGAAAGCCGTAGCCACCCGCAGCACCCTACCTGTCCTCAGCAATGTCTACCTGGAAGCCAGAGAGGGGAGGCTCATGCTCTCAGCCACAAACCTGGATATAAGTATAACATGCTGGATAGGAGCAAGTATCGAAGAAGAAGGAGCCACTACCGTCCCCGCCCGCTTGTTTTCCGATTTTGTGGATTCCCTTCCTTCCGAGCCCGTAGAGCTTGAATTGATCGTCCGAACTCAGACCCTAAATATCCGATGCGGCCGCTTTGAAGCCAACATAAGAGGGATAGATGCCACTGAATTTCCAGAAGTAATGACAGCTTCCAGGCTGGAAGGCCAGAGCACCCGGATTATTACCCCCCTGAGGCCAGCAACTTTACGTAAGGTTATCCAACAGGTGACCTTCGCCGCTGCCTCTGAGGAAACCCACCCCTTTCTGAGCGGGGCTTTCACTTCTCTGGAAGGGGACCGGCTAACTCTCGCCGCTACGGATGGATATCGTTTGTCAGTGAGGAATGTAACCCTGCCTCACCCCGTGGAAGAATCCCTTGAAGTTATAATCCCGGCCAGAGCCCTCAATGAGTTGGCCCGTATCGCCTCCGAAGCCGACGAATCCCAGCCAATTGAAATCCTCGTTCCCCAGGGCAGAAATCAAATCCTCTTCCATCTGAGAGGACGACCCGAAGGCCCCCTTATGGCCATTGAGCTTCTATCTCAGCTGATAGAAAGCACATACCCCGATTTCCGGGCCCTGATCCCCAGAGAATATACGACCAGGGCGGTGATAAAAAGGGATGCTTTTCTCAAAGCCCTTAAAATCGCCCACCTTTTCGCTAAGGATAGAGATAACATGGTAAAGCTGGATATAGCGCCAGCTTCAGAACTTCTCCCGGGTTCCCTCACCGTAAGCGCCACAAGCCGCCAGTTCGGGGATAATGTAAGCCAGGTGGAAGCCAGGGTACAGGGCGAGCCTTTGGAAATTGCCTTTAACGTGAAATATCTTATAGAGGCCCTTTCGGTGATGGAAGAAGATCTGGTAGCCTTAGAGGCCACCACCTCCTCAAGCCCCGGAGTCCTCAAACCGGCCGATGGGGAAGAATTCATCCACGTAGTTATGCCTATGTACCTTGAGGAGGAATGAATTTTGCTGGAAGAAGTAAGATGCCTGAGGGTTTCGGAACTCACGGAACACATAAGGCTCTTGATTAATTCCGATTTCACCCTTCAGGACGTCTGGGTCGAAGGGGAAATCTCCAATTTCTCCCCGGCTCTTTCCGGCAATTATTATTTTTCCCTCAAGGACGAAAAAGCCGTAATTCAGTGCGTCATGTGGCGGGAATCAGCTTGGTCCCTCTCCTATGTCCCTTCCGATGGCGACCACGTTATAGCCCATGGCTATGTGGACATTTACCCCACGAAAGGGGTTTACCAGCTTTACGTTGATAAGATAAAGCCCGTAGGAATAGGTCTTTTATATGTAAAGCTAGAGCAATTGAAAGCTCGCCTGAGCCAAGAGGGGCTCTTTGACCAGAGCCGCAAAAGGCCGCTACCACGGTTCCCTTGGCGCATCGGGCTTGTTACTTCGCCTTTCGGAGCAGCTATAAGGGATATCCTCAGGATTATAGGCAGACGCTACCCCCTGGCCGAAATAATTCTCTCACCGGCCCAGGTCCAGGGAGAAGAAGCCCCCTCCAGCATCGTCAGAGCTCTTCAGCTCCTTAATACCTGGGGACAGGTGGACCTGATAATTCTGGCGCGCGGTGGTGGATCCTTTGAAGAACTTATGGCTTTCAACGATGAACAGGTGGTAAGAGCCGTGGCCTCTTCAAACATTCCGATCGTCTGTGGCGTTGGCCATGAAGTGGATTACACCCTGGCCGACCTGGCCGCTGACCTCCGGGCACCAACCCCCTCAGCAGCTGCAGAAATAGCCGTCCCCGACCGGGAAGAGCTCCGGCAACACATCCGAAATTTTGAGAGAAGGTTAGAACTTGCCCTTCATAATAAGCTTCAAGAAGCAAAGCAAAAGGTGGAAAGGGAAAAGAGAGCTCTTGCAGCTTACTCTCCCCTGACAAAAGTCACCCTTTGGCGCCAGCAAGTGGATGAACTTGAAGCACGCTTGAGCCAGAGTTCCCTTACCGCTTTAGCGATGAGGAAGGGCAAAGTTGAGGCCTTAAAGGAAAAGCTGGAGGCCCTCAATCCCCTTGGGGTTCTAAAGAGAGGCTATGCTCTGGTTTATTCCAGACAGGGGAGGATAATAAAAAGCGTAAAGCAGGTTAAACCAGGCGATAAGTTTAACGTCAGGCTGTGGGATGGAAGCTTTAGAGGGAAAGCCATCGCAGACAAAGAGCCCAAATCTCCCCCCGGGCCGAAAAAGCGAGGGGCTCTACCCCTATTCAAGCCCGAAGAGATAGAAACCTGAGCAAAGGAGGTGTTTTATGAGACCTGGACTCAAGGCCAGAGAGTGGGTTGAGAGAGACCATAAGGTCCTGTCCCCCTCTTACACTCGCCCTTACCCTTTTGTAATGGAGAGAGGCTTCGGTGCTGAGGTCTGGGATGTAGATGGAAATCGGTACATTGATTTCAACGCTGGGGTTGCAGTAGTGACGGCAGGCCATTGCCACCCCGAAATAGTCCAGGCTATAAAAGATCAGGTTGAGAAATTCATCCACATGGCCGGCACGGATTTTTATTACCCCCTTCAGGTGCTGTTAGCGGAAAAACTCAATGAGATCGCCCCGATGGAAGAAGAAGCCATGGTGTTCTTCACCAATTCGGGGACTGAATCTGTAGAAGCAGCTTTCAAGCTCGCCCGCTATGTAACCAGGAAACCGCTGACGCTGGCCTTCATAGGTGGCTTTCACGGCCGCACCATGGGCTCCCTGAGCCTGACGGGTTCCAAAGCTGTCCAGAAGCGAGGCTTTTTCCCCCTTGTCCCTGGGGTAATTCACGTCCCTTATGCCTACTGTTACCGCTGCGCTTTTCGCCAAGAATACCCTTCCTGCGACCTTTACTGTGTGCAATTCATTGAAGAGGTAGTTTTCAAGACATACGCCCCAGGAGATGAATTTGCGGCCGTCTTTGTAGAGCCAATCCAGGGCGAGGGCGGATATATAGTTCCACCCCCTGAGTTTTTCCCCCGCTTGCGAGCTCTGGCCGATAAATACAAGTTCCTCCTCATAGTAGATGAAATCCAGAGCGGAATGGGACGCACAGGCAAGATGTTCGCCATTGAGCACTGGGGAGTTGAGCCAGATATCGTCTGCATAGCCAAGGGGATAGCTTCAGGATTGCCTCTCGGGGCTATGGTGGCACGCAAATCCCTCATGATCTGGCCTTCAGGAGCCCATGGCAATACCTTTGGTGGCAATCCTCTCGCCTGCGCCGCCGCTCTGGCTACCATAAAACTCCTTGAGAACGGGCTCATGGAGAACGCTGCTCAGGTAGGTCAACACGCTCTTGAGCGCCTTCGTCAAATAGCCGAAAGGCACCCCATTATCGGGGATGTGCGAGGGAAAGGGCTGATGATAGGGATTGAACTGGTAAAGGACCGCCAAACCCGTGAGCCCATACCCGAAGTAAGAGACAAGGTTCTCTACCGGGCTTTTGAGAAGGGCCTGCTTATCTTGGGCAGCGGTCTGACTTCCATAAGAATAATGCCTCCTCTGGTTATAACCAAAGAGCTTATGGACGAGGGGTTGGAAATCCTGGAAAGCGCCATAGCCGAGGTGGAGGAGGAGATACTTTGAGGAGAAGCCCTCTGATCCTGGCTGCCCTCCTCATCCCGGCAGTTGCCCCCCTCACTTATCCCGGTTTCATCCGCACCCTGGCCACATTCCTCCCCACCTACAGGGTCGCGGACTGGACCTGGAACCCCCTAAGTGAGGGGGGCTTCCTAGCCTGCTGGCTGGGTTCCCTGCTCTGCAGGGCTGGCCTTCCAGGACCAGAAGCAGTAAAAGCCATATGGGCTCTTAGTCTGGTTTTAGCCGGAACGGGGGTTTTCCTCCAATCCTGTAAAGAAGGTCCCATGGTCGCTCTGCTAGCTTCGCTCCTTTATGTTTACTCCCCTTTCGTGCTGGCAGTAATTTATGTGAAGGGGGAGCTGGCAGAGCCCCTGTTCTGGGGTTTGTTTCCCTGGCTCCTTGCAGCGCTCAGCTGGGATAAAAGAGACCCCTGGGCTAGCCTTGCTGCCCTGTTTGTATTCTTTCTGCTCTTGATGGCGCACCCGGGTCTGGCTATCTTCGCCTTGATGGCAGGCTTGGCCTGCGGCGCAATTTACCGGCGCTGGACTTTCCTCCCTCTTTCCCTGCCATCCCTATGGGCTTTTTTCGCCCTGAACCGGGGAATCTTGCTCGAGCCCAATGAAGAATTCTTCGCTCACTTTGTTCTTCCCTTCCAGCTCTTTTCAGCGTGGTGGGGGGTAAAGGCAAGTTCTCCGGGATGGATTGAAGAAATGCCCTTCCAGCTCGGAGTTGTGCCTCTGACTCTGGCCTTTCTGGCTTTGCCAGGCTGGGCAAAGGTTAGAGATAGAGAGGGAAACTTAGCCCTGGCTCTGGCTATAACCCCAGTGATTTTAGTTATGCCCATTGCTTCTACCTTCTGGAAACTCACCCATAGCTGGAAACTCCTCCGATATCCGTGGGAAATCCTGGGGTTTGCCGCCCTGGGCCTGGCTCTGCTGGGAGGCTTTTCCCTCAAGTACATCCCTTCCCTAAAGGATTGGCCTGTATGGGCTGGCCTGGCCATCCTGGCTCTGCTGGGAAGCTACCGTTACCTTGAGCCTGAGTTTGTGCCTTTTACCCCACGCTACGAGCCCTTAGCTGTGATAGGCAATGACAACGCAATACTTGTTGAGTGCGAAATAAAAGGGAAGCCAGCACCAGGCAGCGGACTGGAGATTGAACTGCTTTGGCAGGCTTTGAGGCCTTTTGACCGAGATTATTCCATCTTTGTGCACCTTCTGGATGCGCAGGGCAAAAAGTGGGCTCAGCGCGATCAGCCCCCTCTAAACGGCGAAAGACCCACTTCCTCATGGGCTCCAGGTGAGCTCCTGAAGGATAGATACCCCATGGTTCTTGGCCCTGATTTGCCCCAAGGACCTTTCTCTCTGGCTGTAGGGATATACCGATGGGACACAGGGGAACGATTGAAAGTGCGAGGGCGAGAAGATGGACAGGCGGTAATCCCCCTGGAATTATGCAGGGGGTGGGAAGGGACGAGTGGCTCTGGACAGTGACGGCTTCGGTTTTTATCGTAATTCTGACCACTGTCCCTTACCTGGCAGGATATCTGCTATCCACGCCTGAGAGAGCATTTACCGGCGCTATTTACGATCTGAGCGATTACAACAGCCACTTAGCCAAGATGCAACAGGGTTACCAGGGCAGCTGGCGGTGGAAGCTTCTGTTCACTTCGGAGCCTCACGAAGGGAAGTTCGTTAACCTTTTTTACCTTTCCTTAGGCCATTTAGCTCGAGCCCTCCGCCTGGACCTGGCCTGGACCTACCATCTGGCCAGGCTCTCAGGAGGTATACTGGTTCTGGTTCTGGCTTACAGGTTCATAGCCCTCTTTTTGGAAGAGAAGGAATGGCGCCGGACGGCATTCCTCATGGCTTCTCTTGGCTCGGGGTTAGGGTGGCTTCTCCTGCCTCTCTTCCCGCCAGACCTTTATCCCATAGATTTCTGGCTCAGTGATTTCTACCTTTTTTTCTCCATCATGGCTTTCCCCCATTTCTCTTTTTCCATCTCTTTCATGCTTGCAGCCTGGATCCTACTCTTAAGGCAGAAGAAGGGTCTGGGACCACTGGAGGCCCTGGGAGCAGCTCTCTCCGGCCTGGCCCTTACCCTGATCCACCCCTACATGCCCCTTATCCTGAACCTGGTGCCGGCTCTTTTCTGGACTATAGAGGCCATCGCCGAAGGACATATCCCTTTCCGGAAGTTCGCCATCCTGGGGCTAATGTTTCTCTTTCAGATTCCCTATGTTCTTTATTGCTACCTCCTTTTCACCCGCGATCCCGTTTTTTCCGGGTGGACATCCCAGAATATAACCCTCTCCCCTCCCCCTCACTATTACCTGCTGGGGGCAGGGCTGGTGGGCCTTCTGGCGCTTCTGGGAATTTTTGCCCCCACTGTGCCCTTCAGGAAAAAGGCTTTTCCTCTGCTCTGGGCCATCCTTACCCTGGCTCTGGCCTATGGTCCCTGGAACTTCCAGCGCCGCCTCACTCTGGGATGGATGCTGCCCGGTAGCATTCTGGCCTCGCGGGGATGGCACAACGTCCTGGAACCCCTCCTACCGGGGGCTCTTAAGGAGAAAGCCAGAACCTTAAGGTTCGCCCTGGTGGTCTTTGCCTCCGTCTCAAATCTTGTGCTCATAGCCCTGGCTCTCTACAACCTGGTGACAGGTCATCCCGATTCCTTTTATCCTGTGGAAGTAGTGAAAGCTGTGGACTGGCTCGGAGCCCACTCCGCTCCCGAAGAAATAACCCTTTCAGCCTACCGGACAGGTAACTTCATTCCAGCCCGGACTGGACGTCGGTCCTTCCTGGGACATGAGATGGAAACGGTAGATTTCGCCAGAAAGAAGGAGGTAGTTCAGGCTTTCTTCGGCAATCTTAGCGGAGAAGAAAAGTGCGCCCTTCTTGAAGGTTACAGCATCAGCTTCATCTTCTTTGGCCCCTACGAGAGAGCCATCGGCTCCCTGAACCCCGAAGAGCTTAAGTGCATTGAGCGGATATACCGGGAAGGGGGTGTGGAGATTTTCCGCTATCTGGGGCGTTAAAGCACCGCTTTCCGCAAATCGCCGGGCAGAAGGAGCTCTTTGAAAGTTTGACATCCCTCCTGTTTTGTGATATAAGCTGGCCCGGGAGGTGCCCGTTGTGGGGGAAAATTCGGCTTTTTTTTATTTCGCTGAACACCGCATCAATCCTCCTTTTGCTTCTGACTATCTTCTCTCTCCTGGCTGGATTTTTCCCCCAATTTCCTCGTGATTCCATAAAGAATCCATCTGAAGCTCAATGGTGGTGGAACGCAGCCCGCGAACGATACGGCATTTTCTTTCCGATCCTTAAAGCTACCGGGCTGTTCACTATCTTTTACTCCCCTGTTTTCTGGGTGCTTTTAATTCTGATCTTAATTGGGGTACTCTTTTGTTCTTGGACCCAGCTTCCCAGAGGGTTCCATGTGCCCCGCTTGAGCTCTATCTTGGCCCATTCCGGGCTTCTCCTTCTGGCCATAGGGTTAACCCTTTCGGGGTTTCTCCGATACACAATAGATAGCCCTCCCCTACCCCCGGGGGGAAGGTTTGACCTGAACCGAACCTCTTTCACCATCAGCAGGGTGTGGGTTGAACGCTCGCCAGAGGGCGCGCCTCTGGCTTTCGGCTGCGAGGGGAAGATTGAAGGAAAAATCCTCAAGCTCTCCCCTGGATGGCCGGCTCTGGCCGAAGGGTTCTGGATCCTTCCCCTTTCCTATGGGCCCGCCTGGAAGATCAGGGCAACAGGGCCTGCGGGGGAAGCCCTGCGCTTGACTTGGAAAGAGGAAGCGGAAGGCGAGCTCATAATTCCGTTTGCACGCTTGGGAGAAATGCAGGAAATAATCATCCCGGACGCCGACGCCAGGCTGGAAATATCGGTTCAAACCCGGGGCACTTTTGTAGATTTTTACGAGAAAGGGAAGCTGGCCCAGCGAATGATTATCCAGGAGGAAACGGAGATTAAAGGCGAAAGGGTGCGCTTACAGTTTTCCCCTGAGCATTACATTGTCCTGCGGGTGGTCAAAGACCCGGGGTTCTGGCCGGCTATGGCGGGCGCCGTTGTGATAGCGGTGGGTTTTGGAATTGCTTTCCTTACTACCAGAAAAGTGAGCACCTGAACCCATGAAAGCCAGGCTTATAATCCTCCTAATGATCTGCGGTGGGTTCCTCCTGCGGCTTTACAGACTCGGAGCTCAAAGCCTCTGGTATGATGAGACCGTAAGTTTGCTTCTGGCTCACAAAAGCCTGCCCGCTCTGACCGCTCACACGGCAAGAGATATCCACCCTCCCCTATATTACTACCTTCTGCATTTCTGGATCAGGCTCGCCGGAGACTCAGAATTCTGCGCTGCTTTCCTTTCCCTCTGGTTCGGAGTTCTCCTCCTGGCTCTTATCTTCGGACTATCCCGTCGCCTTTTAGGAGAAGAAGTAGCTTATATAGCCTGCTTTCTGGCGGCCATTTCTCCCTACCAGCTCTGGTATTCCCAAGAAGTCAGGATGTATACTTTGGGAGCCTGCCTGGGGCTTCTGGCGGCTGATTTTCTCCTCCGTTCCCTGACTCATCCCCGTCGCCCGGGCAATTGGGTGGCTTACAGTCTGGTGGCCGCAGCAGGGCTTTACACCCTTTATTACTTCGCCTTTCTCCTGGTGATTCTGGCCCCTTTCGCTTTGTGGGCTGGTTTCAGACGCTGGGGTAAGAGGTACATGCTGCCCTGGCTCGGAGCCCAGGTTCTTGCTCTGGTCTTTTACTCTCCGTGGATTGGGATCGCCTTCCGCCAGGCCACGAATCCTCCTGTGCCGCCATGGCGGAGCTTCACCCCCTGGCCGGAGGTTTTAACCCTTTCCTGGTCTACTTTCTCTTTCGGCCATTCGGCAGAGCCCGAAAAGGTGTGGCCTTTCTTGCTGATAACTCTCGCCTTCTACTTGATTGGACTGAGACCTCAAAGGGTTCAGAACCACTACGGCCTTTCGCCATGGGAACGTTCCATAATCCTGGCTCTGTATTCCTTTGGCCCACTGGCCTTAATTCAGGGCCTTTCCTACATTACCCCCCTTTATCACCCTCGTTATCTTTTCCCCTTCTCGCCCCCGTTTTACATCGTGCTGGCGCATGGTGTGCTGGGATTTCGCAGCAGGAAAACCTCTTTTCTGATTTTAGTGTTCATTGCTATGGTATCTAGCTGGTCAATTTTGCGGATGCATTTTGACCCCAAATTTGCTCCTGATGACCACCGCAGTGCCGCTAAATTTCTGGAAGCGCGGCTCAGAGCGGGCGATGCAGTCCTGATAAATGCGGGATACGTCTATCCAGCTCTGATGTATTACTACGAAGGCCCAGCAGGTTGGATCGGGAGGCTCGTAAACTATAAGCCATCGGGAGGTGAAAGCCCCGTTTTTCTGATGACGGGCTCCATAGGAGGAGCCGAATCTTTGGGCTGGGGAAACCCCGAAGCAGATTTCTACCCCACTACAGCCGAAGAAACGGCCCGAGCCTTGAGGGAAGTTTTTGCCCATCACCCACGGGTGTGGGTTTACCGGTGTTACGATACTGTGGTGGATCCGGAAGGGTTTATACGGCGCTGGCTTGAGGATAACGGAGTAAAATTTGAGGATGCCCTTTTCGCCGGGGAAAGCTTCATAAGAGTGCAGGGATATCTTACCCATTACCTCCCACCCTATTCCTCCAGAGCAGGGGTCATCTTTGGGGACTTTCTGGAGCTGGAAGGTTTTTCCATTCTGAACACTGAAGTGGAATCAGGCAGCTCTGTGGAGGTAGCCCTGTACTGGCGTCCCTTAGCGCCCCTCCAGAACGATTACAAAGTCAGCTTGAGGGTTTACACCAAAACCGGGAAACTCTTAGCTCAGTCTGACGAGCAACCTCTGGGCTCTTCTTATCTTCCCTCTAACTGGCCACCGGGCAGGACTATCTACCACCCGATGAAGGTGATTGTTCCCGCAGGCACTCCTCCAGGCCTTTATTTCCTGGACCTGCTTGTATATTCTCCCGGCACCATGGTTCCCTTGCCGGTAAGGGATGAGAGCCGGGTAGTGCAGGGGGTGAGAGCCAGGCTGGGAGAAGTGGAAGTCCTCAGGCCTGCGGAGCCTGTAGCCCCCCCTGAGCTTCCACGCAGATTAAGGGTAAACTTCAGTGGTATGGTAGAGCTTAGAGGAACAGGAGAGATTCCTGAAAAGCTCAAGGTCGGAGAAGCCCTGCAGTTCAAAGTTCTCTGGCGATCCCTCAGCTCTTCCTTGCCGGATTTGATCGTTTTCGCCCAGCTCCTGGATAAGGATGGTAACCCTGTGGTCATAAGAGAGGCGATGCCCGCTGATAATCTCTATCCCACAAGCCGCTGGGAAAAGGGGGAATTTGTCCTGGAAGAGATAAAATTTTACGTTCCTGGCGAAATCCCCTCAGGCCGTTACCCCCTCATCCTGGGGCTTCTCAAGGCCGATACCCGGGAATATATCGTGGCGGGTAAGAGGAAATACGTGCTTTTGGGGCACGTTGAAATAGAAGGGCGCAAGCCTGAGTTTCATTACGAAAAGCAGCCTTCCCATCTGGTGAACGCTCAGGTGGGGGATTTTGCTGTCCTGCGTGGGTTTGATTGGGAAAAGGATGCTGGCCATTTGTTACTAACCCTTTACTGGGAAGCCCTAGGTTCTGCGTCCGAGCCTTACAAAATTTTCCTCCACCTCGTAGCGCCTGATGGCCGGGTTCTGGCCCAGGCCGATAGCTTTCCTCAAGGGGGCACATTGCCCACCACAGCCTGGATCAAAGGCGAACGGCTGCTGGATAAACTGAAACTGGCTCTGCCTCCTGACCTCCCCCCCGGCCTCTACAGATTGATAGCTGGGATGTATGACCCTGATTCCGGTAAAAGGGTCCCAGTGATTAAGGGAGATGTGGCTCTGGACCACGTGGTTCTCGGGTTGATGGAATTGCCCTGAGATAACGCCTCAAAGTTTTTCCTTTGTGGTTGTGGCCACAAGCGCCCAACTTGGAAGTCCGGGCACTTTTGATGTGGAACTACCATGGTTTTTCTTCTGTCCCAGGCCCCTCAATTTGCCTAAACTTGCCTGGCGTGCTATAATGCCTTTGCACCTTACCAGTTGAATAGGCGGCGAGGTGAGCCTGACCGAAAGGCAGGCCTTAAAAGGGGAAGTCCGGTGATCTAACCTGAAGCCCCGTCAGGTTAGAGAGGCCGGCGCTGTGCCGCAACTGTAATCCTGTCCGGGGGTACGCAAAAGGCCGGGGCTTTTTAAGCCGCACCCTGCGGACAGGAGAGCCAGGATACCTGCCTCGTCGCAAGGGCTCCGTTAACTTTTCCATGAAGAGCGTTTTCGGGGCCCGGTTCCAGGAACCTGCGAGCACAGGGGAATGGAATGATGAGTTCCCCCTTGTCTGTAGCGCAGGCAAGGGGTTTTTAGTTTCTGCCCCCCAGCCAGCAGGGGGGCTTTTTGTTTGATCAAACCTGAGCAAGGAGGTGCTCTATGAGGCGATTAATATCCGTAGCAACCATAATCCTGACCATCATCGCTTTCCTTATGGCGGGATGCCAACCGGCACCCACACCCACTCCCACTCCTCCGCCTCCAACTCCAACCTTCACCCCTGTGCCTCCGACACCCACCCCGACCCCCTCGCCTTACCCCATGACTGTAACGGATCCGGCCGGCCGTCAAGTTACCATCAAAGCCGAGCCTAAAGCCATCGTCTCCCTGGCCCCTTCTATAACCGAGATTCTGTACGCTCTTGGGCTTGAGGATAAAGTAGTGGGGGTAACTGAATTCTGCAATTATCCGCCCGAAGCTCAGGCCAAACCAAAGGTTGGAGGCTTTGCCGACGTTAGCATTGAGAAGCTTCTGGCCCTGAACCCCGATCTGGTGCTGGTCTCCAGCATCCATATCGCCCAAGTCCTTCCCGAGCTGGAAAAGCTCGGCCTTACAGCAGCGGTGATAGATGCCCACGACCTGCCTCAGGTTCTTGATAGCATTTTGCTCGTGGGAAAAATGACCGGCAGGGAAAAAGAAGCAGAAGCCCTTGTGGCCGAAATGCGGAAGAGAATGGACGCTGTGACTAAAGCAGTGGAAGGAAGGAAGAGGCCCAAGGTCTTCTGGGAGCTATCCAGCGACCTTTGGACGGTAGGGCCGGGCTCCTTCGTCCACGACCTCATCGTGAGGGCTGGAGGTGAAAATATCGCCACAGGCCAGCCTTACCTGCAGCTTACCAGCGAGGCCATAATCTCCGCAGACCCGGAGGTCATAATCTTGGCCGATCATCCTTACGGGGAAACGGCCGAAACCGTGGCCAAGCGTCCGGGCTGGAACAAGATAACGGCTGTGAAGGAGGGACGCATCGTTGAGCTAACCCAGGAACAGACAGACATCGTTTCAAGGCCGGGTCCCAGGGTTATAGACGCCCTGGAGCTCATAGCCAGGACGTTACATCCAGATGCTTTCCGTTAGGCTGAGCTTAAGGAAGCGGCGATGGCTCTCCTTGGCTGTCGCCGCTTTCTTCCTAATAATCGTCGGGTTGCTGGCTACAACCTGGGGTGCTGCTGGCATCCCCGTCTCGGCGGTGGTGAGAATACTGATGGGCGCCAGTGTGGAGCCAGCGACCTGGGAGACCATAATATTTCAAATTCGCATTCCCCGGATCGTGCTTGGGGGGATTGTGGGAATGACTCTGGCCATAGCCGGAGCTGTCTACCAGGCTATTTTCCGCAATCCCCTGGCTGACCCTTACCTCCTCGGGGTTTCTTCAGGGGCATCCTTTGGGGCAGCGGTGGCCATTTATTTTGTCTGGCGTTTCTCCTGGGGAGGATTGAATGCCGTATCCATAGCGGCCTTCGGGGGAGCTTTGCTGGCCACCGCCACCATCTATTCATTAGCCAGAGTGGGAGGCAAGGCCCCTGTAACAACCCTTATCCTGGCAGGTGTGGCTATAGGAGCTCTGCTCTCATCAGCCACTACCTTCCTCATGTTTACTACTCGCGAGGCCTTCCACACCATTAACCTTTTAGGCTGGCTGATGGGAAGCCTGGCTCTGGCTGACTGGACCCGGGTTAAAACCGCAGCCACCTATATAGCTATAGCCTTAAGCGTCATCGCCTATTATTCTTACACCCTGAATGTCCTCCAACTGGATGAAGACCAGGCCATGGCTTTAGGGGTGGAAGTGGAAAGGGTCAAGTTTATCATTATAGCTGCCGCTTCCCTGGCCACAGCTGCTGCCGTCTCCGTTAGCGGGGTTATCGGCTTCCTTGGGATAATAATCCCTCACACGGTGAGAATTCTGTGGGGTTCCGATTACCGCTTTCTTTTACCCATGAGCGGAATTTTGGGAGGCCTTTGCCTCATCTTGGCTGATGGTTTTATCCGTCTGCTCTTTGCCCCCAGAGAACTGCCCATTGGAGTGGTGACAGCTTTCTTAGGAGCTCCTTTTTTCATTTATCTATTGCGCCGCTATAAGAAGGAGGTTTTTCCATTTTAAGGGAGGGAGGACATGTTACCGCTGGTGGTCAGAGGAGTTCATTTCAGTTACGATGGTAGACCGGTGCTCAGAGGGGTTAGCTTAAGCGTTGCTGGAGGAGAGGTGGTAAGCCTCATAGGCCCTAACGGGGCTGGAAAATCCACCCTGATCAAGCTCATAGCTGGCATTCTGTCACCACAAAAGGGGGAGATTGAGGTTCTGGGTTGTCCCCTGCGAAGGTGGAAAAGAAAGAGCCTCGCCCGAGTAATAGCCCTTGTCCCCCAGGGAGCTTACATACCGCCTACTTTTTCCGTTTGGGAAAGCATCTATCTGGGCCGAACGCCTTACCTTAATTTCCCGGGAATCGCCAGAGACAGGGATATTAAAGCCATTGAGAGAGCCATGCGCTGGGTAAAAGTAGAGCATTTGAAGGACAACCTAGTGGGGGAACTGTCGGGTGGGGAACGCCAGAGGGTGATATTAGCCAGGGCGCTGGCGCAGGAACCGAAGATCCTGCTTCTCGATGAACCAACAGCTCATCTGGATATACACCATCAGGTATCAATCCTAAAGTTTATCCGAAAACTTGCCCGTGAAGAGGGCCTGGCGGTTTTAGCCGTGCTTCATGACCTCAACCTGGCCTCTTCTTTTTCCGATAGAATTGTCCTTATGGCGGGGGGAGAAGTTCTGGCCCAGGGGGCTCCGGAGGAAGTTATAAAGTGGGAGAGGCTCCGAGAAGTTTACGGCACTGGCATTATAGTGATGCCAAGGCCCGATGATTCCCGCCGCCCTGCAGTGCTCCCGGAATTTTCCCTTTAATGGCTGACCTTCTTCTGGCTAAAACAAAAAGCCGGGGGTCTTCCTGTCCCCCGGTTTTAGAAAAGGGCAGAGCCCAGGATATGAACGGCTTCGGTTCCTACGGAGATGAAGGGGTGTGGGTAAAGGCCTATGATGAAAACCATTACCAGGCTTACCACCACAGCCCATCTGAGGGAACTGCTCACCGAAATTGGACTTTCGTCCCCGGGCCTGAAGAACATTTGCTTGACCACATTTAGATAATAGAAAGCTGAAATCACGCTGTTTATTATCCCCACAAGAGCCAGGATGTAAAACTGCATCTGAATAGCAGCACCAAAGACGAAAAACTTCCCCACGAACCCTCCGGTCCCCGGTATGCCGATGAGAGATAGCAGAAAGATGATCATGGCGCCTGCCAGAAGAGGGTCGCGCTTTATAAGGCCGGCATAATCGGCGATGCGGTTGGAACCAATAGCTCTTTCCACCGCTATCACTACGGCGAAAGCACCGAGGTTAGTGAAAAGATAGGCCATGAGGTAAATGAGCACCCCGTTCAGCCCGGTGAAATTGCTGGCCACTCCGCTCACCATGCATACGATACCCATGAGGATGTAGCCGGCGTGAGCGATGCTGGAATAAGCCATCATTCTCTTTATGTTTTCCTGACGAAGGGCTATCAGGTTCCCCAGGGTCATGGTCACCATAGAAATTCCCGCCAGGAGGGCAGTCCAATCCGGCTGGAAATCGGCGAGGGCGGTGATGAAAACCCTCATGAGCACTGCCAGGCCAGCAGCCTTGGGCCCCACCGAAAGGAAAGCTGTCACTGGAGTGGGGGCTCCCTCGTATGTGTCAGGGGACCACTGATGGAATGGGACGAGGGCGATTTTGAAGCCAAATCCTGCCAGAAGAAGGATCATGGCGGGAAAGGCCAGCCATCCTCCTACCTCGCTTTTCTTTAAGGCCGGCCCTATTTCAGTCAGATACAGCGTTCCCGTGACCCCGTAGAGAAGCGACATGCCGTAAAGCATCAGAGCCGAGGCTGTAATTCCGTAGAGGAAGTACTTTATAGCCGCTTCGCTGGACTTGCCTTCCTCCCGCAGGTACCCCACCAGGATATAGGAGGTGAGGCTGAGGAACTCAAAGGCCAGGTAAAGCATGAGCAGGTTTACGGAGCCTACCACCAGCAATATGGCCAAAGTTACCAGGAGAAAGAAGGCGTAGAATTCTCCCCGGTAAGGGGTGTGGCCCTCCAGATAGCGGTAAGAAGAAAGGAGGACAAGCCCCGTGCCTACCAGAACAAGCCCTTTGAAGAAGAGAGCAAACCTGTCGGAAGCCAGCATACCAAATAGAGGGGAGGCGGAAACTTTCCCGAAAAGGAGGAGCAAGAGGAAGGAAAGAGCTGTGAAAGCCACAGCCAGGCTCAAAATTACCGCTTCTTTCCTTTCTTCTGCCCTTCTCCAGGCCATATCCAGGGCCAGAAGGGTCAGCCCTCCCAGGAAAAGGGCCAATTCCGGAGCAAAGGCTGAAAGAATGTCCATGACGCTCAAGGCTGACCTCCTTTTACAGTTTGCCCATGAGAGCTGTTGTAGCCGTGTTAATTATGTTGAGCAGAGGTGCGGGATACAGCCCGAATCCCACCATGAAGAGCAAAAGCGGCCACATGGTTACTTTCTCAAAGGCTTCCATATCGGTTAGGTAGCCCCACTTTTCCTCGTTGAAAGGTCCCAGGAACATAAACTGCACTACTTTCCAGAGGATGTATCCAGCCGTGGCTACTACGCCGATAACTCCAAAAGCGGCAATGTACGGGATAATATGGAAAGCGCCCCTGAAGACCAGGAATTCTCCCCAGAACCCGGCCAAACCGGGAAGACCGAGGGAAGCCAGACCAGTAATCATAACCACCGCATAGTAATAGGGGAGCTTGGCTCCGAGACCTCCGAAAACCTGAAGGTCTCTGGTGTGAGCTCGCTCGTAAATCATGCCCACCAGGAAGAAGAGCCCCCCAGTGATGATACCATGGTTGAACATTTGCATTGTGGCACCGTTCAAGGCAATGGCTGCGCTCTCCTTGAATGAAGGGTGGTTGAAGTTGAGGCTGGCAGCCGCCGCTGCAATCCCCAGAACCACGTAGCCCATGTGAGCTACCGATGAATAGGCGATGAGGCGTTTGAGATCCCACTGAGCCATGCACACGAAAGCCCCGTAGACTATGCTTATAAGCCCGAGGATAGCCACGATGGGAGCATAGAACCTGAAAGGTTCGGGGAAAATGGGGAGGACTATCCGGAGGAGGCCGTAACAACCCAGCTTCAGCAGTATTCCGGCCAGGATAACGCTGCCGGCGGTGGGAGCTTCAGTGTGAGCATCGGGCAACCAGGTGTGGAAGGGGAAGCTCGGGACCTTTATGGCAAAGGCGACAAAGAAAGCCCAGAATGCCAGGCTGGCCAGAGTGAAATTGTCAGCGAAGGGGTGAACTTCCGCTGCCTTGAGGATATCAAAGCTCCCGGTGGTGAAGTAAATTCCCAGAATGGCCAGGAGCATAAAAACGCTGCCGGCCAGAGTGTAGAGGAAAAACTTTATGGCTGCATACTCACGGTACTTACCACCCCAAACTCCGATAAGGAGATACATTGGCACGAGGCCTATCTCCCAGAAGACGTAAAAGAGGACAAAGTCCAGAGCCACAAAAACGCCATTCATGCCGGTCTGAAGCAGGAGGAAGAGGAAGTAATACTCCTTGACTCGTTCATGGATGGTGTAGGCAGAGTAAAAGTAGCCCAGGGTTGAAAGGAGAGAGGTGAGAAAGAGCATTGGGACGCTTATCCCATCAACGCCCACGTGATACCAGACATTGATAGCGGGTATCCAGCGGTAGCGCTCCACGAACTGGATTCCGCCCTCGCTCTGGTTATAAGCAATCCAGAGATAGGTTGAAAGGGCCAGAGGTATGAGGCTCACTGCGATGGCGAACCACCTTATGAGGTTGACCCTCTCCTTGGGGAAGAAAAGGATGATCAACGCTCCAAGGGCTGGGATAAAAGTTATAGCTGAGAGAATCGGGAACTCCATTTCTCAAGCCTCCTCTTTACAAGATTTCGGCTTCATCTGACCATGTATAGTCCAATGAGCATCAGCACGGTAAGGACTGCTACCAGAAGGTAGTTTTGAGCTTTGCCAGTCTGGGTAAGGCGCAGAACACCACCGAAGGCTGAGGTAATTATCCCCAAGCCGTTGACAATCCCATCTACAACCTTAACGTCAAAGAGCCCACCTATTTCGGAAAGCTTCCGGCCTAGTTTTCCAACCCCATCCACAATGGGGTCAATGATCCAGCGGTCATCGAACTTAAAGGAGATTTCCGAAAGCCAGAGAGCGAAGCGCACAACAGTGGCCTGATAGAGTTCGTCAATGTAATACTTGTTCTTGAGGACAGTGTAGATGGGGCCCAGGGAGATGGAAAGGGGATCGGGCTGGCCAGCCTTGAGGGGCTCACGCCCGTAGACCACCCAGGAAAGAGCGAGGCCTGAAAGGCCCATGAGCACCGAAAGGCCCATAACCCCCAGGTTGAGAGGGGCAGCCGGGAATTCTTTTCCTACCAGGTGATGGAATGGGTTGTTGAGAGCAGGGCCGAGGATCGGGAAATCGTGAGGAACTCCAATGAATCCCAGGAAAGTGGAGAAGATTGCAAGGATTATAAGGGGCACAGTCATGACCCATGGGGTTTCGTGAGCCTCTTCAGCGTGGTGGCTGCGGGGCTCACCAGCAAAGGTGAGGAAAACCTGGCGGCCCATGTAAAAAGCCGTTAGGAAAGCCGCCAGAGTCCCCAAAATCCACACAAACCCGGGCCAGGATAAGAACCCTTCTTTGGAAGCGTGATAAAAAGCATGTCCGATGATTTCATCTTTGCTCCAGAACCCTGCCCAGGGAGGGATTCCCGCCAGAGCCAGAGTTCCTGCAAGGAAGGTCCAGAAGGTTATGGGCATCCGTCTGCGGAGCCCTCCCATCTTCATCATGTCCATTTCGTGATGGGTGCCGATGATCACAGAGCCGGAGCCCAAGAACAGCAAAGCTTTGAAGAAAGCGTGCGTTACCAGGTGGAATACGGCAGCTACATAAGCTCCAACTCCAAGGGCAGCGATCATATAACCAAGCTGGCTTATGGTGGAATAGGCCAGCACTCTTTTTATATCGTTCTGAGCGATGGCTATGGTAGAGGCGAAGAAGGCCGTGAAGGCTCCGATAAAGGCTACGAGTCCCAGCTGAGGCCCGTGCTCCACCACGGAAAAGAGGGGGAAAGAACGGGCGACGAGGTAAACCCCCGCAGCTACCATGGTAGCAGCGTGGATTAAAGCGCTCACAGGGGTAGGACCTTCCATGGCATCGGGGAGCCAGACGTGGAGGGGGAACTGAGCGCTTTTGCCCACCGCTCCACCGAAAAGCAGTATCGCTATAACTGTGGCGACAGGGAGTTCACCCACAAGCGGCAGGGTCACTGTAGAGTGGGCGAGCTCTTCCAGGACTTTGGGCTTGAAAATTTCGGAGAAAGTCAAAGAGCCAGTGCGGGAGTAAAAGTAGATAATTCCCAGAAGCATCATAACATCGCCGATGCGGGTGGTGATAAAGGCTTTGAGACCTGCCCGCATAGCTGAAGGCTTCTCAAACCAGAAGCCAATGAGTAAATACGAACAAAGGCCCATAACCTCCCAGAAAATCATGAGCATAAGGAGGTTATCCGCGAGAACCATCCCTAACATTCCGCAAGCGAAAAGAGAGATATAGGCGAAATAGCGAGAGTAACGGGGATCACCGTGCATGTAGCCCACTGAGTAAATGAAGATAAGAAGGCAAACGAAAGGCACCATGAAGAGCATAGCCAGAGTGAGGGGGTCCACCATTACGCCCATCTTGAACCAGGTGGGGCCAGTAGGGAACCAATTCCAGCTCATATGAAAAGCTTTTTCACCCGTGCCTACGTGGTGCTTTATCCCTTCGTAGAGGGCACCCCAGGAAAGTATCCATGCCAGAGCGATGCTTCCTATAGCTACGGAATGACTGAGCTTCTTGCTGGGGTTGGTGAAAAGCACTATTATCCAGAAAGAAGCCAGGGGCAGAAGAGGTATCAGCCAAACCAGCTTAAGGAAGAAGATCCCCTCCATTCACTGCCTCCTTAAGAAGGTGCTTATGGATTCCCCAAAGGCTTCAAAATCACCTGTGTTTTCCCGGACAAAATTAAGAAAGGGGCGAAAGCGCACCATCCTCACCAGGCCCCTGGCCAGGGTTTCGCCCGTGCACTCCATATTATTGGTTGGAGCCCGATACGCCACCCTGGCAAAGGGGAAGCAAAGGTCCATCTCATAACCGAAGGCATTCAGGATCTTGGCCCGGTCCAGGTCGTTGAAGGAACCGTGGATATAGGCGAAAATGCTCTTTTCCTCTGGCTTCAGAAATTCCTTAAGCCTGGTGCGCATCTTACCCCCGCATAAGGTCCACTTCTTCCACGTTCACGGTATCGCGGTTGCGGTAAATGGAAATAATTATGGCTAAGCCTACCGCCGCTTCGGCAGCGGCCACCGCTATAACGAAAATGGCAAACACAAGGCCTGAAAGGTCGGAGGGATTAATGTAGCGCCAGAAAGCTACAAGGTTGAGGTTGACGGCATTAAGCATGAGTTCCACGCCCATCAGGATTCCTATAGCGTTACGGCGGGCCAGCACCCCGTAAAGGCCGATACAGAAAAGAGCTGCTGCCACTAAAAGATACCAGCTAAGAGGAATCATCGCTCACCTCTCCCGGGCAATAATTATGGCTCCGATAAGGGCCGCCATTAGCAGTATTGAAACCACCTCAAAGGGGACAAGGTATTCCCCAACAAAGGAGGCTCCGAGGTTCTCTATCAAGTTCTGAGGCACAGCCACCGCTCTGACCGGCCAGGGGACGCGCACTATCATGGCCAGAAGGATCAGGAAAAGAAAGCCAGCGGCCAGCGCCGCAATCCACCACTGGTCGTTAAAGGCCCTTGCCTTTGGATCCATGAGATGCCTTGTTAACATTATCGCAAACAGGATGAGGAGAGCGATGGCTCCTACGTAGATGAGAATCTGAATGGCCGCCAGAAATTCAGCTTCCAGAAGGATGTAGAGGCCAGCTACCCCTACGAAGGAGAGGACGAGGGCCAGAGCGCTGTGGAAAAGCCTCCTGGTGGTAACCACCAGTAAAGCTCCGACTATGGCGATCAGGCTAAAGAGGAAAAAAGCGATCTGCATTCCCATAGCTTTACCCCCGAAGTTATTTCCAGGCCCATCCCTGTTCGGTTATCCCGCTTCGGTCACCGATTTTGAGCAAATCCTCAAGGCGGAGCACCATCCTGTTCTCGTAAGTAGCCAGTTCATACTCGTGGCTCATTTCAATGGCTCCGAAGGGACAGGCTTCCACACAAAGCCGGCAGAAGATACATCTTCCCAGGTCGTAGAGATAATCCACAAGCTTCCTCTCCTTGCCTTTCCCCTCCGCTACAACCTCAATCACCCCGTGAGGACAGGCCAGGACGCATGCTCCGCACGCTGTACACTTGGGTTGTCCGGTTTCAGGATCCCTCAAGTGCACAAGGGCTCCTCTGAAACGGGGGAACATGGAATACCTTTCTTCGGGGTACTGGAGGGTGAAAAGCCCAACCCCTTCCGGTTCCAGCCTGGGGACAGGTCCTTCGGTAAAATAGCGCTTGAAGAAGGGGTGCTTGTATCCTTTGAAATAGGTCATAATTCCGTGCTTAAGGGTCGTAAAAAGCCCCTTGAGAAGTCCCGATCCGAACATTTCCCATCCCTCACTTCAGGCTAAAGCTTTCTTGGGGGTAAGGCGGCCGAGAAGGTAAAGGCCCAATCCTCCCACCAGGATATTTCCGACCCAGTAAGCGATTACCCTCACTCCGTAACTTATTTCCAGCTTCGCTACGAGCCCCGTCACCAGAAGGTTCGCCATGGCCAGGGGGACCAGGAATTTCCAGGAGAAGTTAAGGAGCTGGTCTATCCTCAGGCGAGGGAAGGTGGCCCGGAGCCAGAAGAATACGTAGACCACTATAGCCACTTTGATGAAGAACCAGAGGTAAGACGGGAGCAAAGGTCCCCTCCATCCGCCAAGGAAAAGGGTAACCACCATGGCAGAAATGGCAAAAGTGTTTATGTATTCGGCCAGGAAGAACATCGCCCATTTTACACCTGAATACTCAATGTGATAGCCAGCGATAATCTCCGATTCGGCTTCCGGAAGGTCAAAGGGGCTCCGGTTGGTTTCTGCAACGCCGCATATAAAGTAGATGAGGAACGCTACTGGTTGAAGGAAGACAAAAGGCAGAGGGCTTTGAGCTTCCACGATTTTTTGGAGGGACATGGAGCCTGCAGCCATAACCACGCTCAAGACGGCAAAAGCCATTGGAACTTCATAGCTGAAAAGCTGGGCTACTGCTCTGAATCCCCCCAGCAGGGCGTATTTATTGCCCGAACCCCACCCGGCCATGAGGATGGCGATGGAAGCTACGGAACCAAGAGCTATGACGTAAAGGACGGCAATGTTGAGATCGGCGGCCACAAGCTTCTTGCCGAAGGGTATCACAGCCCACACCATAAAGGCCGGGACCACTATTATCACTGGGGCCAGGAAATGGAGGAGTTTATCAGCTTTTTCCGGGATTATGTCTTCTTTCACTAGGAGTTTTAAGACATCAGCTATGGGCTGGATGAGGCCGTAGGGGCCAACCCTATTGGGGCCAAGCCTGTCCTGAAGCCGGCCCAGGATCTTGCGTTCCATGAGGGTGAGAGCCATGACCACTATTACCATCAGGAGAATTATGAGGAGCCCCACTATCACCATCATCACCAGATCAACAAGCCATGCCGGAAGGAAGCCTTTAAGCCAGCGGGCTATTAGTTCTCCCAAGTAAGGCAAGATGTTTTCAAGATCTATCATCGGTCCACCTCTCCCATGGTTATGTCAATGCTTCCCAGGATAATGACCACATCGGCCACCTTGTGGCCTACTGTTATTTCTCTCAGGACTCCCAGGTTTACAAAGGAAGTGGGGCGGATTTTGAAACGGTAAGGCTTATCGGAACCATCGCTCACCAGGTAAAAGCCGAGCTCGCCTTTAGGGGCTTCTATCCGACCGTAAACTTCCCCTTTGGGTGGGCGAAGCCTTCTGGGGACTTTCTCCGAAACGGGCCCATCTGGAATCTGGTCGAGGGCCTGTTCCAGGATGCGGAGACTCTGCTTCCACTCCAAAAGCCTCAGCATGTATCGGTCATAGACATCGCCGTTGGGCAGGGTGGGAATTTCAAAGTCAAAGCGATCGTATATGGAATAGGGTTCAGCCCGGCGAACATCATATTTAACGCCCGAAGCTCTCAGGACAGGGCCAGTGACCCCGTAAGCTATAGCGACTTCTGGGGGAAGCACCCCGACCCCTCTTGCCCGCTGCAGGAAGATTTCATTTCCGGACAGGAAAGTGTCCAGCTCATCGGCGAACTTCCACAGGTGGTCCACCAGTTTTTTAGCCTGAGGTATGAAGCCTTCGGGTAGATCGCCCGCCACTCCTCCGGGGCGAATGTAGTTGGGCATCATCCGCGAGCCTGAAGCCCATTCAAAGAGGTCCAGGATATGTTCCCTGGCTCTGAAGGCGTAAAGCACGGGGGTAAAATAGGCGCCGAGATCGTTGAAGAGAAAGCCTATGGCCATCATGTGGTTCAGGATACGAGTGAACTCGGCCATTATGACTCTTATGTATTCGGCCCTTTCGGGGGGTTTGATTCCAGCCAGCTTCTCTACTGCCACAGCATACGCAAATTCGTTAGTCATAGCGCACATGTAATCCAGGCGGTCGGTTATGGGGACGGCCTGGAGGTAAGAACGACCTTCGCTCAATTTTTCAATTCCCCGGTGGAGGTAGCCATAAACAGGTCTCAAATCCGTTATAGTTTCTCCTTCCAGGGTTAGGACCATACGGAACACCCCGTGAGTGCTGGGGTGCTGGGGTCCCATGTTAAGGACGATTTCCTGGGTTTTGAGGGCCACGGCCATGGTTCTTTTCCTCCGTTACCAGTAGGGTGGTTCTGGCCTTGTGGGTTCCAGTTCTTTAAAGGTGAAAATTCGGTTTTCAAAATCTTTGCGCAGGGGCCAGCCCGGGAACCCTTCCCACATGAATATCCTCCTCAAATCCGGGTGGCCTTCGAAAACTATTCCGAACATATCGTAAATTTCCTGCTCCTGCTGGAAAGCCGATGGCCATATATCGCTTACTGTTGGCAGGGAAGGATTAGTTTTATCTTCAACGAAAACCTTGATGGCTAAGGGGCCAAGGTTATTGCGAATAGGCTCTCGTCCCATGGAGTAAAGGTAATAGACCACCTCAAAGCGCTCTGGAAGGTCCACGCCAGCCATGAAGGAAAGGTAATTGAAACCAATCTCATCGCGCAGGAAAAGGGCCACTTCCCGGATGTGTTCTTTCCGGACAATTACAGTGGGGTCTTTGGTTTCTGCCGGGATTTCTACTATTGCTTCGGGGAACTTTTCTTCGAGGAGCTGGAAGATTTCTTCCGTCATGCTTTTTCCCTCCTGTACCAGGGGACCGTAAGGATGGACTGGCGGTCAATTTTCTTCTGGAGTTTGATAAGGGCGTCCAGCAGGGCTTCGGGCCTTGGGGGGCAACCCGGCACATAGACATCGACAGGGATTATCTCATCCACTCCTTGGAGGACAGCGTAGGAGTTAAAGATTCCTCCTGAAATAGCGCAGCTTCCCATCGCTATCACGTATTTTGGTTCGGGCATCTGGTGGTAGAGCCTCAGGACCTGGGGGGCCATTTTATGGGTAACAGTTCCGGCCACAATCATGAGGTCAGCCTGACGGGGGCTTGCCCGGAAAACCTCAGCTCCGAAGCGAGCTATATCGTAGCGCGAAGCGGAAGCCGCTATCATCTCTATAGCGCAGCAGGCTAAACCGAAAGTAAGGGGCCACAGAGAAGAGCGTCTGGCCCAGTTATAGAGTTTATCCACAGTGGTAATAAGGATATTGCGTCGGAGTTCGGGGGGGACGAGAATCTCTTCAGCCATGATTTCACCTCCACATTAGTGCCCCTTTGCGCCAGGCATAGGCCAGTGCTACCAAGAGGATACCCAGGAAAATGAAGACATCCAGAAGGGCTACGAGGCCCAGTTTATTGTAAGCCACAGCCCAGGGCAAAAGGAAAGCTATTTCCACGTCAAAGATAGCGAAGATGAGGGCATAGAGGTAATACTGGACCCTGAACTGGACCCAGGTTTCTCCGACGGTTTCAAGGCCGCATTCGTATATAGATTGCTTTATGGGGTTAGGCCTTTTGGGGCGGACAAGCCAGGCGAAGCCTATGCCTATTAGGGGAACAGCCAGAGCCATAAGCATTAGAAGTCCTATGAAGAGATATTGGTTCAACAAGGTCTGGCTCCTCCTTATCAGGTTTGTGAAAAACCTCCCATATTATATCCGTTCCGGTGAAATTGGCAAATCTCCGACCGCAAGCCGAAGCCAGGACTCCTCGCCCGCACTTGAGAGATATGGGAGCGATCAACCACCCTTTGTATCCCACCCACGAGGGCGGAAAAAAATCGGGGGATGGATGGGGGCTTCGCCTTCATCCCCGGGACTTTGAGAGTGTCCCCCAAAACCTCAAAAAGGGAGCCATCAGCCACCCCCTGCATCCCGCCCACGAGTGGGACCCTAAACCCTGGCAAACCCTATGCCCACGAGGGTGGGAAAAATTTGGGGGGTCCAGGGGGCTTGCCCCATGGCAGGGGACTTGGGGGATGTGCCCCCAGAAACCTTAAAAAGGGAGCGATCAACCATCTCTCGCATCCCGCCCACGAGTGGGACCCTAACCGTGGCAAACCCTATGCCCACGAGGGCGGGAAAAACCGGGGGGTTGGTGGGGGCGGCCCCCCCCATCCCGGGGGTTTGGGGGTGTCCCCCAAAAACCTTAAAAGGCTTCAAACCCTAAATTCTTTTCCTTCAAACTTATGAACCTCTGCTTGCCTATGATAATATGGTCCAGGACTTCAATATCTAAAAGCTTACCAGCCTGAACCACCTGACGGGTGAGGGCAATATCTTCAGGAGAGGGAGAAGGGTCTCCCGAAGGATGATTGTGCACAAGAATTATAGCCGAAGCATCAGCCTTTATAGCTTCTCTGAAAATCTCCCCAATCCTCGCCGAAGCCATATTGAGAGCGCCCACACATATGGTGGGTATGCTTATGACCCTGTTCTTAGTGTCAAGAAGGATCGTCCTCAGATGCTCCTTGGGGAGAAAGCCCATCTCCAGAAGAAGGAGGTTAGCTGCATCGTAAGGAGAACGAATTACAGGTCTTTCCTGAGGCGAAGCCACCAAAAGCCTTTTGCCAAGCTCAAAGGCAGCTTTAAGCTGTGCAGCTTTAGCCTCCCCTACCCCTTTCTCAGCGCAAAGGTCGGAAAAATCGGCTTCAGCCAAACCTGTGAGACCTCCATATCGGGCCAGAAGGCGAGTAGCCAGTGCCAGAACGCTCTCGCCTTCCACTCCAGTCCTCAAAATTATAGCCAGAAGCTCAGCAGTAGAAAGGGAAGAAGCCCCGTAAAGCTTCAGCCTTTCCCGGGGCCTTTCCGAAGCTGGAAGTTCCTTTATAGTAGGGTGATACTCAACTTTATTGCCCATAAGCCCTCCTTATCAGGGAGTAAAAAGCATGAGAAAGTGCATTCCCTTATTTCTTGCAACTTTTAGCCTGTTGAGCCTGAGCCTTGCCTGCGGGCAAATAATAACTCTTCCAACCCCCACCCCCCCAAGAGCTCCCACGAGCGACTTTACCCCTTCACCCTCGTTTGCTTTCACCCCTTCCCCCTTTACTCCTCCGCCAACCTTCACTCCTACCTTCACCCCCACCCCCATAATATACGTAGTCCAACCTGGCGACACCCTCTCAGGTATCGCCGCAAAATTCGGGGTCAGCATCCGTATTATTCAAGAAGCCAACGCCATCACCGACCCCAAAGCCCTGCAGGCAGGCCAAACCTTGATCATACCCCAGGGGGAGGAAGCTCTGCCAGGCACTCCAACGCCCACTCCCACTCCGATCCCTCTCAAAATAACTGGAATTAACTTTTACCGGGAGCCCGGGGGAAACCTCTGGTGCTTTGGCGAAGTCCTCAACCCTGGTGAAGTAACTGTGGAAAGCGTAGCAGTAAGAGTCAGGCTCTATGGACCCGATAGCTCCCTCTTAGCTGAAAGCCAAACCTTTGTCGCCAGAGATTTAATTCATCCTGGGGAAAAAGGGCCCTTTGCCGTTGTCTTCACCCAGCCCCCCGAAACTTTTTCCCATTATGATGTTACCGTGATGAGCGCATACCCTGCTCATCACCCGTCGGCCCTGGTTCATTCCCTGGTTTTAAAAGAGCACTCGTGGGAAAAAGGCCCGGGCAATTTCTTCTCCGTAAGAGGGGTTATTTTCAATGCCGGGGAAAAAACTGTGAAAGACATAAACGTAATAATAGTGGCTTATGACATCTCCGAAAGAGTCGTGGCCCTTAACAAAATCGTGCCTGAAAAAGAAATCCTTCAGCCAGGCGAAGAAACAACCTTCTACTTTACCTTCTTTCCTGCCAGCAACCTTCCGGTCACTTATACCCTTTACGTTCAAGGATTAACCCCCTAATCCAGCTCTTCCACTACTATTCTATCGCCCTGAACAAATGCCACCTCTGGTTTAGGAGGGCTTTCCCTGGTCTCTTCTGGGGCACGAGCAAAATATGGCCCAATCTTTATAATAGAGGGTTCCAGGCGCAGAGCATAAATCCTGCGGGATGGATCGTTTGGAGTTCCAGCAGAAGCTACCCCTTTAAGATGTCCTAAAACGATTATATCCCCTCCCGCTACTATCTCCGCTCCAGGGTTTACGTCCCCGATAACCACAATAGAACCCTCGTATATAACCTTCTGGCCGGAACGAACGGGGCCGCGCTTTACCAGGGCAAGCTCAGTTTTTTCCTCGCGGCCTTTTTCCACCTCCAGCCCAAGGGCGTAGGCTGCCTTTCGCACCCTCTCCTCATCGCTTACAATCTTTTCTGGAAAAAGGCCATGGTTTCTCAAAATTTCCATAGCCTTGCTTAATTCATCCACCCCCATATCCGGGACTTTTATCTCTAAGACGACCTTGTTTCCTTCCAGCAAGGAACCCGCGGAGCTCAAGGTTGCTTCCAGTTCCAGAAGCACCTTTTCACTATTTCCGCCTCTGAGAACTATGACAATCCCTTCACGGGTCCCCTTTATAACCACAGCTTTCATGGCTGCCTTTCCCAGTCCAGATAATCAAAATAATAGCGGATGATCTTAGCTGCTATGGGGACAGCATTTTCAGAGCCTCCCCCTCCACCCTGGAGGAACACCACCAATGCTATTTTGGGATTTTCATAAGGAGCAAAACCTGTAAACCAGGCGTGGGTCGGTAAATCGCCTTTGGGCCCTCTTGGCCCATAGAATTCAGCAGTTCCTGTTTTCCCGGCTACGGGGATATCAGGCCAGTTGGTCCGCCAGGCAGTTCCTCTGATGACAGTTTCCCTCAACCCTCTCCTCACCAGTGCGATGGTCTTTTCCGAAGCGGGGAGAGTGCGGATTATTTCTGGCTTGAATTCTTCCACCACATTCCCCTCGTGGTCCACCATTTTGTATAAGAGCTTGGGTCTGTAGAGGGTGCCACCGTTAGCGATGGCAGCGGTGGCGTTCAGAATTTGTAGCGGAGTGGCCAGGAAGAACCCTTGGCCTATTGCCATATTGTAAGTATCGCCCAGAACCCATACTTCTCCATAATTCAGGCGTTTCCAATCGGCCGTAGGAACAAGACCTTTGCTTTCACCTGGCAGGTCAATCCCTGTCTTTTCTCCGAAGCCAAAGAGCCTCGCCCAGTAAACGAGTCTATCAAGACCAAGCCCTCGAAAATCCTTAAATCCTCCGGCAACCTTGTAGAAAAAGATATCGCAGGAGTGGACAAGAGCATCTATCACGTTTATAGGACCATGCCCTTTTCCGTACCTGTGAATCCAGCAGTAAAAGGGCTGGGCCAGGGTGGGGTCATCGGGAAAATACTGGTTGGGGACCCAGAGGATACCTTCGCAGTTCAGATAGCTCTTTTCGGTTATAACCCCCTCCTCCAAAGCAGCGGTCGCTGGGACTATTTTGAAAGTTGAACCCGTGGGATACTGGCCTATTATGGCATGGTTCACTAAGGGATGGTTTGGGTCTTTTTCAAGTTTGGAATAATCTTCGTAGCTTATACCCCTGGCGAACAGGTTGTTATCGTAGGAAGGAAGGCTCACCATAGCCAGAATCTGGCCGTTTCTGGGATCCATCACTATAGCTACCCCCACCGGTGACTGGGCTTTCTTCATACCTTCTTCCAGAGCTTCCTTGACCATAGCCTGCAAGTCCCAGTCAATCGTAAGGTAAAGGCTGTATCCAGGAATTGGCGCTCTTTCATAGCCTATGGTGCGGATTTCTCGGCCTGAAGCGTCCACTTCCACGAGTTTCTGTCCCTTTTCTCCCTTGAGGTAATCTTCGTAAACAAACTCAATACCCGTAAGACCAACCTTATCGCGGCTTAAGTCGTATCCCTTCTCCCTGTAACTGGCCTCCCATTCCTTCGGTATAAGGCCAGTGTATCCGATTATGTGCGAAAAGAGAGTGCTGCTTATATACTCCCTGATAGGTTCCACTTCCACCTGAACCCCAGGAAAGCTCAAGTGCTCCTGCTGGAGAAAGAAAGCTGTTTCTCTATCCACATTTTTCTTGACCACAATAGGCTTATAAGGGTTCTTCATCCCTTCCTTCACCAGAGCTTCAAGGTCCGGAGAAGCCCTGACGGGAGAGGCAAGTGCGGCGCTTTTCCCAGAGGAGAAAAGGAGTTCAGAAAGCCTCCTTAAAACCTGGCGGCGCTCCCCTTCCTCTTCGGGAAGGTAAGCAGGGGTAATGGACACAGTGTAGCTCGGAGTATTCCTGACCAATGGTCTTCCCCATCTATCGTAGATTATTCCGCGAAGAGCTTCAGTCTGAACCAGTCGGAGGCGATTTTTCTCCGAGAGAACTTTGTAGTAATCGCCTTTCAAAATCTGAAGGTGCCAGAGACGGAAGACAAAAGTGATAAGAACTAAAATAGCCCCTATCTGGAAAACCAACAATCGGCTCCTGCTTCCGTTCACTTCTTACCTCCCTGGTAAATCCTGGCCAGGATTAGACACATTGGAACCGCTACAAACGCATTCAGGAGAGCCGATGGCAGTGTTATAAGGGAAAAGTTTTCAATTCTGAGAAGGTTAATCCCAAGAAAGCGCAGGACTGCCAGCTGAAAGAGGTCATAAAAAATGAAGAGCAAAGCAGCCACCGCAAAAGAGGAAAAAGGATTGGCGTAGGATACATGTTCAGATATAAGGGCCACCATAAAAGCTATAACTGGCAGCGAAATGGTGAAAGGTCCCACCGGCCCGCCGGAAATGAGATCCAGAAGTAAACCTGTTCCAAAGGCCCAGGCCAGCCCTGCGTTCCCGCCTCTGGTGATAGACCAGAAAAAGACCAGGATGAAGACCAGATCTACCCTCGCAGGGCCAAGCCTGAAACCGGAAATCAAGGCCTCCTGCAATAAAACCATCGTTAACATGAGGGCTAAATCCAGGTAAAAATTAATGGCCTTCCTCCTCAGGGATTGAAGCTTTGCCACCCTTAAGCACCAGCACCAGCTCTAACCGGTCAAAATTCACCGAAGGCTTTATGCGAACTTCCTGAAAAGGGGCATAATCCTTTCTCTCAATTTCAATCACCTGGCCTATCACTAAACCCTTGGGAAGAGTTCCTCCCAATCCCGCAGTTAAAGCTATTTCCCCTACCGAGACTTTCGCTTCTAAAGGAATATAGCGCATAATAAGCATTCCTTCCGGTGTCCCTTCCACCATTCCGGTGGCTTGACTTCCCTGAAGGTAAGCAGCTATGGAGCTTGTGGGGTCCGTTATGAGCAAAACTTTTGAGGCAGTGTGATAGACATCAACCACTCTTCCCACGAGCCCCCTTTCCGTTACCACCGCCATCCCTGGCAGCACCCCTTCCCGCTGCCCAGCATTAATGAGCACATAACGGGTAAACCCCGAAGGGTCAAATCCTATAACTCTGGCCGTAACCCTGGCGGCTGTGTAATCAAAGGCTGGATTTTCCTGAGTGAAACGAAGGAGCTCTCTTAAATTTCTGTTTTCGGCTTCAAGTTCCCGGAGCTGGACGTTTTCAATAATGAGGCGCTCTAATTCCTTCTTGAGCTTCTCGTTTTCTTCCCTCAGGTGCCTTAGCTCTTCAATGGAAACCACAGTCTGACGCAAGAAGGAAGAAGCGATGGAAATTCCATACTGGGCGGGAGTGGTAATCCTAAGGATAAGATCCTGCACCGGATTTAGAAGTTTAGCCCTGTAGAAGGCTGAAAGGAGGAAGCCCAAGAATAAAAGAAGCAGGAGAAAGCGCCAGTTGGGCTTTTTAGCCCCTCCTGAGTCCAGAAAGAACCTTGTAGTAGACATCTAAATACTCCAAGATTTTAGCGGCCCCCCTTACCACACAGGTTATCGGATCTTCGGCCACGTAAACTTTAATCTTGAGTTCTTCGCTCAGCCTCCGGTCAAGGCCTTTGAGGAGAGCTCCTCCTCCCACCAGAGCAATACCCCTTTCCATAAGATCGGCCACGAGTTCAGGAGGTGTATCATCCAGGACATCTTTGGCCGCATCGATTATAGCGGAAAGGGAACCAGAAATTGCCTCCCTTATTTCCACACTGGAAACTTCCACCTCATCGGGGAGGCCAGTGATGAGGTTGCGTCCTCTTAGGACAAAGGTTTCCTCCTTAGGCAAGGGGTAAGCCGAGCCTATGGCTATCTTGGCCTGCTCCGCCATCCTCTCCCCTATCAGGAGATTGTATTTCTGCTTAGCGTAGCGAATTATATCCTCGTCCATCTCGTCACCAGCCACCCTTATGGAAGCACTTTGAACGATTCCTCCCAGGGATAAAACGGCGATTTCAGTGGTCCCCCCTCCAACGTCAATGACCATACTGCCCACGGAATCGTTTATCGGCAGGTCAGCTCCAATGGCAGCAGCTACGGGTTCTTCTACAAGGTAAACTTCTCTGGCCCCCGCACTTACGACTGCATCGTAAACCGCTTTCTTCTCCACCTCGGTCACTCCACTGGGTATACCCACTATAACCCTGGGCCTTGGGATCCGAAAAAGGAGCTTTTCGTGGACTTTGCGGATAAAGTAATGGATCATTGCCTCAGTGACGTCAAAATCGGAAATAACCCCATCTCTTATGGGCCTCACCGCCTCTATGGTGACCGGAGTTCTGCCGAGCATTTCCTTGGCTTCTGCACCTATGGCCAAGATTTTACCGCTTTCCTTTTCCAGGGCCACAATGGAAGGTTCATTGATTAAAATCCCTTTGCCCTTAACGGCTACCAGAGTTGTGGCTGTTCCGAGGTCAATAGCCATATCAAAGGAGAAAAGACCAAGGAAAGCATTCACAGGGTTAAACACTTTTCCTCACTCCTTGCCCGATTTTAGCCCATTATACCACACAAAGGAAAGGTTAGCCAAAAATTTGAAGTCAGGCCCTTCGGAATTAACCTAAACGCAAGAGGTTTGAAATGTACACCCCTGGAGAACTTCAGAGGGGCAGGTGAAACCCACCCGATATTTTTTCGGCCAGGCTTTAATTGCGTTGAGCGTGTGGATCGTGGTGGTTGTGAATGCGGGCTTAATTAGCCCAATCAACTGTTTAGGCTGGAGGGTTTAGGAAGGGGCATAACGACCTTGCTACGAAACGGTCTTTATTCCAGGGGCAGGTCGGTCTATCACGTCCCACCTTATTTTGCCACGTTGAGAAGATATAAGGAGCGGGTTACAGTCACCCGCAGTTTGCTGCGGCAGAGGCCCAGAGCTACAGCAAAACTCCGCAGAAAAAAGGCCAGGAGATGCTTGCATACAGACCATGGCTCGGATAAAATGAGATAAACCAAATTCCCCAGGCCAAGGAGGTGCTATGCCCTACGGTTACACCGGGAAAATTCTCCACGTTAACCTTTCAACGGGATCTTTTGGGATAGAAGAAACCGATGAACTGTTCCGGCGCTACTTTTTCGGAGGATGGGGTTTTATCCTCCACTATCTCTTCAAAGAGATGGATCCATCTGCAGACCCCCTGGGGCCAGACAACGTTCTGGTCTTTTCCACAGGCCCCATAACCGGTGCCCCTATATCTGGAAGCGGGCGCCATGCCGTTGGAGCAAAGTCTCCGCTTACAGGAGGATTTGGAGCTTCGGAAGCGGGGGGGTTCTGGGGTGCTGAGCTTAAGAGGGCTGGCTTTGATGCTATAGTTATAAAGGGCAAAGCCCCTTCACCAGTATACCTATGGCTCCACAATGGCCAGGTGGAAATACGAGAAGCATCTCACCTCTGGGGAAAAACCACAGCCGAAGTCCAGGAACTCCTTCACCAGGAACTCGGGGACAGAAGCATTAAGATTGCTCAGATAGGCCCGGCGGGCGAGAACCTCGTCCGCTATGCCTGCATAACTCATGACCTGCGGCACTTTGCTGGAAGGTGCGGCCTGGGGGCAGTGATGGGCTCCAAAAACCTAAGAGCCATCGCCGTAAAGGGAGAAGGCAAATTGGAAGTGGCCGACCCTGACCGTCTTGCCAACATAAGGCAGTGGCTCAGTAAGAACGATGAAGCCCTTCTGGCCGGATTCCGCCACACAGGGACAGCAGGCATCCTTCCATACCTCAATGCTGCAGGAGGACTCCCCACCCGTAATTTCACCCGGGGCCACTTTGAAGGGGCCGATGAAATTTCTGGGCAGAAAATGGCTGAAACTATCTTAGTGGATAGGGGAAGCTGTTATGCCTGTATTGTCCGCTGCAAAAGGGTTGTAGAGGTTAGAGAAGGCCCATACCCCGTGGATCCGGTATACGGTGGACCCGAATACGAGACCATCGCTGCTTTGGGCTCATCCTGCGGGATAAGCGACCTCAAAGCTATTGCCAGAGCTAATCAGCTCTGTGGAGCTTATGGCCTTGACACCATATCCGCTGGAGTTACCATAGCTTTTGCAATGGAATGTGGAGAAAAAGGGTTGCTCAAAAGCGATGAAGTGGACCTCCGTTTTGGCGACCCTGAAACCCTTCTCAAACTTCTGGAAATGATTGCCTTCCGTCGTGGTCTGGGAGATTTGCTGGCCGAAGGGGTCAGAAGGGCCGCCGGAAAGATAGGACCTGAAGCCTACCCTCTGGCTATGGAAATAAAAGGCCAGGAAATACCCATGCACGAACCCCGTTTCAAGCAGGCCCTCGGCCTCGGCTACGCCATCAGCCCAACCGGAGCTGACCACAACCACAACGTCCATGATGATGGTTATGTCAAGGAAACCAGAAGCGCCTTCCGCAAAGCACGTGCCTTGGGCGTCCTTGAACCCCTCCCCCGCAATGACCTCGGTCCCGGTAAGGTTCGCCTTTTCTTCTACGAGCTCCTCTGGCAAATAGGCTATGAACTCTGGGGTCTGTGCCGCTTCCTGCCTTACGATAAACACCAGGTTTGTGAAATCCTGCAGGCTGTAACAGGGTGGGATGTAAGCATATGGGAAATGATGAAAGCGGGCCAGCGCATTTACACCCTGGCCCGAATATTCAACATCAAAGCCGGATTCTCTCCTTCTGACGACCGCCTCCCGGAGCGTTTCTTTGAACCTTTCGTTGATGGCCCCCTGGCGGGCGAAGCTATAAACCCCGAAGCTTTTCAGAAAGCCAAAGAGCTCCTGTACGGAATGATGGGATGGGACCCGCAAACAGGCATGCCTTACCCCCATACCCTGGCGGAGCTGGACATTAAGTTCAATCTTTGAAGGAGGGAAGCCTTTAACCGGTGTGTGCAGCAGCCGCAACTTTAAGGTATTTTGACAAAAAATACGGGAAAGGTTAAACTTTCACAAACCACTTGAGCTGGAGGAAGAAGTGTTATATAAAGCCCCAAGGGGAACGCAGGATATTTTGCCTCAAGAGCAGCCATACTGGATTCACGTCAGAAATACTGCTCTACGTTTGCTGCACCTCTACGGCTACCAGCCAATAGATGTACCTATCTTTGAAGACACAAGGCTTTTCGTCAGAAGCGTGGGGGAAACCACCGATATCGTGGAAAAAGAAATGTATACTTTCCTGGATAAAGGGGGTGATTCCCTCACTCTGCGGCCAGAATTCACAGCAGGAGTAGTCAGAGCTTACATAGAGCATGGTATGCATCTGTGGCCCCAGCCTGTCCGCCTGTACTCCATAGGCCCCGCCTTCCGCTATGAAAGACCTCAGGCTGGGCGTTTCCGCCAGTTCCACCAGATTAATGTGGAAGCTCTGGGGGAAGGGGATCCGGCCCTGGACTTTGAAGTCATGAGCCTGGCCTGGCAACTTTACGAGGAACTGGGCTTCAAAGGCCTCTCCTTTCAAGTTAACAGCACCGGTTGCCCTATATGCCGCCCCTCCTATGTCGCTGCCCTTAAGGATTACTACAAGGATAAAATTTCCTCCATATGCGAGGATTGCCAGAGGCGTCTTGAACGCAATCCCCTGAGGCTGTTAGACTGCAAAAATGAGCAGTGTCAGCCCTTCATCGCGGAAGCTCCCAAAATGATGGATTTCCTGTGCGATGAATGCGCCTCCCACTTCCGCACCCTGCTGGGTTACCTCGATATGGAAGGCCACCCCTATACCCTGAACCACCGCCTGGTACGAGGGCTAGATTATTACACCAAAACGGTGTTTGAAGTCTGGGCTGAAGGTATAGGAGCTCAGAATGCCGTTTGCGGAGGGGGCCGATACGATGGCCTTGCTCAGGAGCTTGGAGGCCCCCCAACGCCAGGAGTTGGTTTCGCTGCTGGGATTGAGCGAATCGTAATGATCATGAAACATCAGGGAATAAAAGTCCAGCCCATTGAAGGGCCAAAAGTTTTTATAGCTTTCGCTAACGAAACCCTTAAAAAAGAGGCAGTGAAACTAACCTCCAGACTGAGGCGTTTCGGCATTGCTGCCACCCACGCCCTGGGTGATCGCTCTCTGAAAGCGCAGCTCAGAAGAGCCGATAAGGCTGGCGTCCTCTACACCGTTATAATAGGAGAAGAAGAACTCGCCCGTGGAAATGTCAGCGTGCGAAACATGAGCGATGGCACTCAAAGGGAAGTGAGGATTGAGGAGCTAAACCAATGGCTTGAGGAAGCCCTTTCGCGATTTCCGGTGTTTGTCCCCTGAAAAAGGCGCACACGAGCTTCTGCTAAGCCTCTTTTAGGTCTCAAGGACAGGGTTCAGGAGGCGAAGAAATACCCAGTTCCCACGGGTGTACGGGAGAACTCAGACGGTAATATACCCGGAAATTTTTCACTGTAACTTCTTCCCAGGTAATTCCAAGAGCCTGGAAGCCTTTTCTGAGAGCCTGGTCCAGGGCTGGTGGGCCGCTGGTTACGTAAGCTATATCCTCGCTCCGCACTACTAAACAAGTATACAAGGGGTAACGGTCATCCCACGGAGAATAGCGCAAGTCAAAATGATATGGAAGACGCGGGGCAAAAATCAGCTTTTCTCCGGATAAAAAAGCTAAAGGGTAAGCAATCCAGTAGTTTGTGTATCCGTGAACAAGACGGTTTCTCTCCAAGAATTCCGCGAGCTCTGGCAATCCGCTCAAGTCAATGCGGCTGGCAAAATTGAATTGAGGGTTCAAAAAGCCTGGTCCCCACGTTAGGATTAAAAGGCTTAAAGCATAATAGCCTGTGAAGCCCCAGAGCAAAATGGCGCGTAATTTACGTTGAGAAACTTGCGAGATGCTTCCAGCCAGAAAAAGAATCCAGGCATGTGTGGAAGGCAGGGCATAGCGTCCGGAAACGTCCCCGGCAAAAGGGGTAGCCCACCACAAAAAGAGATTGAATCCAGCCAAAACCAGAGGCCAGGTCAGAGCCGAACTAATGGGTTTGCGGGTCACCTTTACAAGAAGCAGGAAAAGTAGCAGAGGAACCACTGCCAGCGGCCCGCCGATAAAGATAAATTCCCAGGGTGGGCGCACTCCCATCACGACTGTGAACCACGCCAGGACTAACAGGCCAAGGCGTTGCAGGGGATCGCTAAGCAATGGATGCTGGGGAACGCGAGCTCCCCTTAGGTCCGCCAGGACCGCGTACAATCCTTTTGACCCGATGTGTAAGAGATAAGGGATGAGCCCTATGGTTAAGCCAGCAGCGAGACCTGCCCAGAAAGGCCATCGAACCTGTAAGCCACGCCATTGTTTGTAAAGCAAAATGAAAGCCAGTGGCAAAACGTAGATAGCAGTAAGGTGAGTGCACCAGAGGCCGATGCCCGCCAAACTTCCCCAGAGGAAACCGTCCCGCAGCAAGATGCGCTGTCTTTGTGAGCAGCGCCAAGTCCACCAGAGCAAAACAGATCCAAAAAATAAGGCCTCACCATAACCACCCAACGAAAAAGCTGTGTAGAGAAGAAACCCCACAGGTGGAAAGAGAAGAAGCAATAGAACAGGACACTGGCTTGATTTTCCCGCCACCTCGTAAAGCCACGCTGCGGAAAAAACCATGGTGCCTGCATATAGCAAAGCCTGAACCATCCGGATCACCGTTACCGATTCGCCGAAGAGGGCAAAACCCAGGGCAGTTAGATAAGCATCAAGAGCTCCCATGTAGGATTGTCCGTAGAAAAACAAGGGGCGTTCTCCCTGGAGAATGTGGCGAGCCATGAGGGCCACTACAGCTTCATCGGCGTGAAAGGGTAGTTCATCCTTCCACCATAAAATCAAACGCAAAAGCACCGCTGCCACCAGCATCGGAGCCCAGCACACTTTATCCTCCAGCCATTTGGAGAAGGCTCTTCGAACAAGTTTTCGGGACGAGGCACCTTGAGTTTTGGCCTTCAGGGCCACCTTGCACCTCTGCAATGGCCTCCCCTGATGGGCGGAATTCTGGACTGCTGTGCAATGGGGTACAAAGCCAGCTCTAAACCTCACAGCTCAGTAATTGCTCCTTTCCGTTAGCCAGAGGTTCCTGGAGAAAGAAGCATCACCCAACCCTAAAATCCAGGGAAAAACACTGCCCATAGCAAACCTGACCCGCAGGTAAATATATCAGATGACCACGGTGGGAAGCAAGAGAAAGGTGCAGCCAGAGTTCAATAGCAACCAGGGCAGCTCTACAGGCGAAGCGACGCCTCTACCACCTGATGGCGCCTTCTGGCTTTTGCGCCCGTTTCGGGCTATGGTATAATCTTTGGCGCTTTTGAACCCTTATAAAGGAGAAAAGATGGCAACCCGTCGCTATTTCTGGCGAACTTCCATAACCTATTTTGAACCAAACGTTATCCGCATCCGCGGTTACGCCATAGAGGAGTTAATAGCCAGGCTTTCCTTCGGCGACGTTTTCTACCTCCTGATTAAAGGAGAAGTTCCCAGACGTAACGAAGGAAAATTGATAGAGGCGATCCTGGTTTCCTGTTGCGACCACGGTTTCCTTGCCCCTTCGGTAAATGCCGCCAGGTTCGCAGCCTCCAGTGGAGTACCCCTCCCTCAGGCGATAGCTGCAGGACTCTTAGCCATTGGCAAATACCATGGAGGAGCGATAGAGGACTGCGCTTTCTTTCTTAAAACAATAGCCGAATCCAGTTCACCCCTGGAAGAAGCCCGCAGGATAATCAGAGAAAAGCTCTCCCAGGGGGAACGTATCCCCGGTTATGGCCACCCCATCCACACTACTGACCCCCGCATTGAGGCCCTTGTTCGCAAAGCCAGGGAATTGGGTTTTGCTGGAAGCTACGTGGATCTTGCTTTTGAAGTGGAGAAAATCGTCAGAGAGGAAACGGGTAAGCCCATAACGATGAATGTAGATGGAGTTATAGCGGCGCTGGTGCTGGAAATCGGCTTTGACCCCCGTATAGCTTCGGCCTTCTTCCTCATCTCCAGAACTTTAGGGCTTGTGGCCCACGTATATGAAGAAACTGTCAGGGAAAAGCCTTTCCGAACTGTGCCGGAGGGAGACATCCTCTACGATGGCCCTCCGCCTCGCTCTTTAGACTTTCCCAATAATCCCTGAAAAGGAGGAATAACCATGGATTTTAGCTGGAGCGAAGAGGAAAAGATTTGGCGCAGCACCGTAAGAGATTTCGCCCAGAAGGTAATAGCCCCCAGAGCAAGAGAAATAGATACAGAAGAACGCATCCCCGAGGACATAATCAAGGGGATGGCTGAGCTCGGGCTTCTGGCTTTAACCGTCTCAGAAGAGTACGGAGGTATGGGAGCCTCCTGGACTATGGCAGCCATTGCCGCAGAGGAGCTCGGCCGGGCCGATATAAGCCTTGCTGTTCCTGTGCTGTACCTTGTGGAAGCTGCATGGGGCTTCATCTTTGACCGCTACGGCACACCCCAGGCTAAGGAGGAGTACCTCCCGCGAGTCACCAGAGGCGAGGCTTTCCTGGGAATCGCCACCACTGAGCCGGAAGGGGGCTCCGATATCCTCGGTGCTTGCCGCACCAGAGCGGTTAAAGAGGGAAACTCCTGGGTCCTGAACGGAGAAAAGGTCTATATAAGCGGGGTGCTGGAATCCCTCCGCTGGGGTGGTATACACCTCACCCTGGCTCGTACTGATTTCCGCCCCGAAGCAGGACATCGGGCCTTCACCTTCTTCGCCGTTCCCCTCAAAGATACGCCCGGTATCACTACCACCCGATTTGTAGACATGGGAAGGATGGGCATATCCACTGGCGGTTTCCATATGGATAACGTCCGCATCCCCGAACACTATATGGTGGGTGAATTTAACCGTGGTTTCTACCACGCTATGGAAGGCTTTACCGCCGCCCGGGTCCTCATCGGTGCTACCTGTATCGGCGCTACAGAAGCGGTTCTGGAAATGGGGATAGAGCACATAAAGCAGCGACACGCTTTTGGCCGCCCCCTTGCTTCCTATGAAGGAATTCAGTTCCCCCTGGCTGAACATTACGCCAACCTGGAACGCAACCGCCTCCTGGTCTATAAAGCTGCATGGATGCTGGACAAGCTTTACCAGGAGAAAGCTTTCACCCATCACGAGACAGCCCTCGTAGCCGCCATGGTCAAGCTGAGAACGCCTATCGATGGCTTTGCTGCCATGAACGAAGTGGCTGATTGGTTCGGAGCCCTTGCGTATACCAAAGAGGCGCCCATTGAGATGGCTATAAGAGGGATTCGGTCCTATTCTATCGGTGCAGAGGGAGCTCAGAACATAATGCGCCTCATCATCGCCCGGGAAATATTGGGGCCAGAATTCCTGCCTTACAGACGATGAGCAAACTTGAGCTTTTGCTGGATTCCGAAATAAACTCTAGCGAGTGGGATGATTTCACACGGCACGCCCAGTATGGGCATCTCCTCCAGAGCTCTCTCTGGGGAAAGCTAAAGGAGGGCTTCGGCTGGAAGGCAAGCCGGATTCTGCTTTTAGAAAATGGCTTCCCTCTGGCCGGAGCCCAGATTCTCTTCAGACCCCTCCTGCCAGGTCTCTGCAAGCCCGTGGTGGCCTATGTGCCCAGAGGCCCGATTTTACCGCCTGAAGAGGGAGAAATTTCCAGGGTTCTACTGGGTGCCATCCATATCCGGGCCCGAGAAGAAGGTGCTATATTCCTCAAAATTGAACCCGATTGGGTTGAATTTTCCTGGCCTGAAAGGATAGAGGAGCCTTCTCACTGCCAGCATTCTATTCCTTTGCAAAAGTGGGGTTTCATTCCAGCTCGCACCATTCAGCCCCGCAGCACCATAATCCTTGACATTTCAGTGCCGGAAGAAGAAATCTTGTCCAGAATGAAACACAAAACCCGCTACAACATTCGGCTTGCCTCCCGGAAAGGGGTCAGGGTGCGCAGAGGCAGTACCGATGATTTGCCCGTCTTTTACGCCCTGATGGAGATAACCTCAAAGCGCGACCGATTCGGAATCCATACCTGTGACTACTATCGGAAAGCCCTGGAACTTTTCGCCCCTTCTGGCGATGCGATCCTCCTCCTGGCAGAATATGAGGGGGAGGTTCTGGCAGGGCTTATGGCCTTCAAATGGGGAAAAAGGGCTTTCTATATGTACGGAGCCTCCTCCAACTTCCACCGAAATCTCATGCCCAACCACCTCCTTCAGTGGGAAGCCATTCTCTGGGCCAAAAATGCAGGCTGCCTGACCTACGACCTCTGGGGCATACCTGATGAAGTGGGACAGGATCCAAAGCGTTACTGGGACGAACCCCCGGAACGCCACGACGGTCTATGGGGGGTTTACAGGTTCAAACGGGGATTCGGAGGTAATGTGGTCCGTTACACAGGAGCATGGGATTACGTCTACTCACCCGCCTGGTATACCCTTTACAGGCTGGCCTTAAAATTCCTCAGACCTTAAACAGAGCACAATTTATTGAAAAACGCCTCTAGACCCCCTGGGAAAAGCTCTTAAACCTACTCTGCCTCAGATTACCCTGCGAGCGGGAGAGCGCCCGATGCTTTCAAGAGATATTCCGAATCCGCTTACTCATGGATTACAGGATTTTGGCCCCAGGCCTAAGCCAGGGTATAATTTAGAAAAACTATAAGGAGGTGAAATTGACGGCCAAAATCTTCCGGGGACTTCTCAATTTGGTGATCCTCGCCAGCTTTCTCCCCATGGTTAACACCTGTGGGTTGACCCCTCTCCTTTCAGAAGCCAAAGTATGGCCAGAGCACATAACCCCTAACGCCGATGGCTACGTAGACGTGGCCGTGATAAGCTACCGGCTAAACCGGAACGCCTTCGTTTCCATTTACTTTTTGGATGAAAACAACCAGGCCCATTACTTTCGGAAAGAACAGAGGCGCTCCATAGGCGAACACACCGTGTATTTTGGGGGCGTAGTTCAAGATCGGGTCCTGCCCGATGGCCGCTATACTTGGGTGATTGAAGCAACCGATGACTACGGTAAAAGGGAAAAAGCCCAGGGCACTCTGATAATAACCAACGCCGATACAAATCCCCCCCAGCTTCTGAACTTCACCGTATACCCGGAAGAATTCACCCCCAACCAGGATGGCCTGGACGATAGGGTTACCATATCTTACTACCTTACCAAGAAAGCCGAAACCCATGTTTACCTTGTAGGGGCCGACGGCCGACGTTATCCACTGGTGGAAAAGGAAAGGGATATAAAACCTGGAGAGCCAGGGATACACATCTACGACTATGAAGGAGGTGTGGACCAGCGAGCTGAACCCCCACCCGACGGCACCTATTTCGTAGTAGCGGAGGCCCGGGACCTCGCCGGCAACCGCACGGTAGTAACCAGGACTTTGGTGATCAGAGAAGGAGGCGTCCCCAGAGCCGACATTTTAGAGGGAGAAGTGGAATTTAACCCTAAAATTGTGCCTCTGGGCTCAACCCTCTGCTTCACCCTTACTGTGGAAAACTATGGTGCTGTCCCCATCCGCACCAGTGGCCCACCCCCTGGCACCACATACAAAAGCATTGAAAACTTCAACACCTTGGGGTGGTATGAAGAACCGGGAGTATGGAGGGTAGGGATAGATTTTGAAACCAACTCCAGCGGACGACCCTACCCTTACCGATGGGCAATATGTGGCGATAACTGCGAGGTCCGGATAAAGGATGGCCGTGAATACCGCTTCCTGATGCCTGGCCAGCGGTCTCTCGTAACCGGTTGCATCCAGATAGTTCACAAACCTCCTCGCAATCCCATCCATTTCTGGGCTGGCCTTATCCATGAAGATGTGCGCATAGACCCCTTCAACGACCGCGTGGACCCGCAGGAGATTTCCATTGGATTTTAAACTCTTAAGGCAAAGCCAGAATCTTCTTAAAGCGGTCAATTTGCTCCAGAACCCAGGAAGGGATGAGGAAATGGCTCTCATCCTTCAGGATAGAAACGAGGTTATCCAGAACGTTTATGCAGGCTATCGCTAAGATTATCTGCTTATGCAGGGGGGCTTGACCGGCCCTTTTGATTTCGTAGGCTAAGGCCTCTACGAATTGAGCTTCGACATAAGCTCGGGCCTCGTTTTTAATCCGTAAAGCGGATACTTCTGCTTCGGCCTCTCGGGCTCTGAGCTTTGCCAGCCTCAACGACCTCCACAATCCAAAGTTTTTGTCTCTTACCCTTTCCCTTATTTCTTCTCCAGCGTCCAACATATTGACCTGAAGGCGATTTATCTGGTATCCCCAGCTCCTTAGAGGAACCCTTAAAGCGTTGAAGAGTTCTGATTCCAGAAGCAATATTATACCTCTTGAAAGCAGCCCATGCCCTTCTTCCGGCATAACCTCCGGGTAAGAAACAAGAAGTTCGCTGAAATTATACTTCTCTACAACCCGTTGAAACCAGTAGGAAACTTCTTCTTCAACAATCTCTCTATGAGGCACCAAAGCTCCTTCTCTGACGGGAGTTCTATAAACGGCGTTAAGCATTCCTTCCCAGGAGAAAGTGTAAAAGGCTCTGAACCTGCGATCCCTCTGATCAGTCTGGTCTAATTCAATCCTGCTCAATTGGCGGCTCTGATATTCTATTTCCACTTCCCCCTGTACCGGGATCCCATCCTTAGTAAAACCCCTCACCTGGACTCTGTGGACCTGGGGGCGCAGATCTACAGCTCCTCTTAGCCTTTCAAAGGGCACAAGCCGGTGGTAACCAGGGCCCAGAACACGCGTGATTCTGCCATACTGCTCAAATACAGCGGCACTGTCTTCCCGGATAATCACATATCCAGGCCCCCCAATCTTGACTGCAGGGTGTTCCGGATCGACTATTTCCCCTTCCCTGATCGTAAAGTCAATAAACTCTCTGAAAAGGGGACAGATGGAGCTCAGGAGCCATATGATCGCATCGCCCAGCCTTCTTATTTCGTGAAAATCCCTTAGAAAATTGCACACCGTTAGAAAGGCTGCCAGAATCCCTGCAAAACCAGCGATAAAAACTAAATGCATCTCAACTACCTCCAGGCGAAAGGGCTTTGAAAACGCCAGCTTTTTCTAAAGTTCGAGCGATGTCAGAAGTTAAAAGCCCCTTATTGGCCAGAGAGTAAGCCAGTTCCTCCACAATCTTGGTTAACCGCATAGTCAAGGTCATTTCCAGATCGCCCGGGCTCACTCCGGTGAGCACTTCAGCAATTTTCTCCACTATATCCTGAAGGAAGTTAAACCGTGCTTCACTCAATTGCCTCCAGTAGGCTGCTTCTGCCCTTGCCTCCCAGGGCTTCTCTTTTACTTCTACGCTCGCTTCCCAATTCCTCAAGGAATATTCCACGACCCTTGATGGCACTTTATGTAATGTGATTCGCATCAGGTTAATTTTATAAGGCCAAAAGTTACTCCCCAGCTCTTTTCTTAGCCCCTCTTCAAGGATTTCTGATGAAACTGTTTCGTGGGAATTCCCGTAAAGGTCTCCCAGAGTATAGCGGGAAACAACTTTAATTAGCCCAACTCTGGCGATGGAAAAAGCCCTTTCATCCCATCCGTCTGGGCCTTTAAGGTAAAAGGCGCTGAGCAACTCCGCCGGTTCATAACGATAGTAAAAATCCCCTCCCCTTTGTCCATAGTCTGCTAAGGAAAGGTCCAGGAGGAGCCGCAGTTCAATCTCCATATTATCGCTTGTTATGGCTTTAACATAGCTTATCCTGCGCTGAGGTCTGAGGTCAATGACTCCTCTTATACGTTCATAGGGTTCAAGGAAATAGATGGTAGTGCCCTGGTTGTATTCACCTTCTATAATCAGCCCCCGGCGGCGGTTTATGTTGGGTCTAAAGACTGCCTGGTTCCCCACAACCCGAGAAGGTTCCACAAATAATTGGACCACAGCAACGCTGTCGCTTCTTACTAAAACTGGGCTTCGCAAGTGATCCCTCAATAAATATGAGGCAAACCCTGCAGGAATTTTTTCTTCGTAATGGTCCCCTTCCACCGTGTAAGCTGAAGGATGAAGGTGTAACGCTCTTTTGACAATATACCGCCAGAGAAGCCAGCGAACGCGGTTGAATTCCTGATGATGGCGGGGAAGAGGGGTTATATAACGCGTCAGCCAAAACAGCGTTAACAGCCAAAACAACCCAAATACAGCGAGTAAGCCTAAACATTTAAGCAAATTGAACACATTTTTCCCTCTTAAAAGGACAAAACTGTAAAGGCTCCCATAGCTTTAACCTCAAACGGCTTCTGTTTACCCCTAAACTCTGACCCACAAGGGGTGCAATGTTTCCACTTAAAATTTTAGCCTCAGATTTTAAAGATGTCAATTAAATTTAGGATTGCAGATAATGGCTTCAAAAAAACAGCAAAAGCTTTTATACCTCTCGGCCCAAAACCTTGAATCAACAAAGAGGAAAAATAGCCCGAAGACTTCAATCCCTGGCAAAGGGTATGGACCTTGCAGCCTTCCCGCAAGTAAGCTTCAGGGCAGCAGGAAGAACAAACCTCACCTCCCCTGCGCACAAAGCAACTCCCCACCCGCACCCGAAAGATTGCTTCGCCACAGTAAAACACTACTTTCAAACCGCCCCTCTGATGTAGGGGATTGTCTGAGGGCCTTCGGGGAGTATGCACACCCTGGCTTCAGGGCCGTATCTGGCTAAAAGCTCTTCCAGAGTTTCCTCTATAGAACGGCAGGGCTTCAGAAGAGCCTCTTCTATTTGTCTATCCGTAAGGTAGGAGCTTTTAACGTAAACGTCGGCTTTAAGTTGTATGAGGGCCTGGATCTGAGCCTCCCACTGATCCTGAACCAGAAAACCCGGCTGGCGTATTATCCTTAAAAGCTCCGCTGGAGAAGAGGCCATCTTCAGGATATTTTTGTATTCCCCGTGGTCCGGAATACCATCTTTGCATTCAGCAGCTATGATTATACTTCCCCCTTCCTTGACTATTCGCGCTGCTACTGACATGCCCTTGACCGCCTGGTAGAGGTTTATATCCAGGGGGTAGCCTGAGTTGGTAGTTATAACAATATCAAAGGGCTCTTCCACTTCCACCATGGCCGAAGAGGCAGCAAACTTCACCCCTTCAGCATGAGCTTTCCAGACATCACCAGCAAAAACCCCCGTTATTTGTTTCTCCCGGTTCAAAGTTACATTGACCAGGAACGATGGCTGGGTTCGGGCGGCCACTTCCCTTATCTCTTCCCAGATGGGATTGCCTTCCGTTACACCCCAAGTAGCTCTGGGATCATCTATCATTTCGGCCCCGTGGTTAAGAAGGATGGTATCAAGGCCAGCTATCCCCGGTAGCACTGCTTTGGGCCCCCCAGAAAAACCTGCAAAAAAGTGAGGTTCAATGAACCCGGTAAGGATTTTAACTGACGCTTCCATGTAGGCTTTGTTAACCCAGGCTGGATGACCAAAGCTCGTTTCTCCAAGGTATTGAAGGGTTGATTTGTCGTTACAATCGTGCTGAAGAATAGCGTAATTGGAAACGATGTCCGGACCCAGCATTTCCTCCAGTTCCTCTCGGGTCTGAGGACGGTGAGCTCCAAGGGCGTTTATGAGCAATATGTTTTGCCTCGGAACATGAGAGAGTTCTTCCAGAATTATCGGAAGGACCTTGCGGTTTGGCATCGGCCGGGTTATATCACTGAAAACAATGGCTACAGTGTCGGAGGAGCGGACCAGTTCCCTGAGGGGAGGAGAAGCTATAGGTTCTCTGAGAGCTTTCCTGATAGCCTTTTCTTCCTCCGGCAAGCCAGGGAGGAACCGGGGCTCAATAATTTTTACCTTTAAATCATCGGGCAGCTCAATCCACAGCCCTTCTCTGCCGTAGGCCAGGCGGACCTTCATTTTTCTTTCCCCCTTTCATCTTAACCGCAGCGGCTTTTATAGCATCTATTATCTGGTAATAACCAGTGCACCGGCAAAGGTTACCGGCTATGGCTTCTTTGATTTCCTCTTCGGAAGGGTCTGCATTTCTATCCAGCAGAGCTTTAGTGGACATTATGAAGCCTGGAGTGCAGTAACCACATTGAGCGGCAAAGTGTTCTATAAAAGCTTCTTGGATAGGATGCAGTTTTCTGTCTAAAGAAAGCCCTTCAATCGTTTCTACCCACGCCCCATCCACTTTCATGGCTGGATAGATGCATGAAGTGACAGCCTTACCGTTCACGATCACAGTGCATGCCCCGCACTCCCCCTCCTCGCACCCTATTTTAGTGCCCACGAGACCAAGCCTTTCCCGCAACGTATAGGCTAAAGTTTCAAAAGGCTCTATCTCAACGGTTCGTTTCTGCCCATTAAGGGTAAAAGTAATCACCGGCATAATTTGAACCCTCCTTTAAGTTTTGTTCAGCGATCCCTTCGCAGAAGTCACTGTTAACTTCAAGGGCAAAACAACCCCGGAGGCCTTCCGGAAACTGCATCATCGCTGTCACTTTGGCTTTAAGGTTAAGATAGCTTCAGCGTGATGTTTTACCTGCTCTTTGCTCCAAAGCATCGGGTGATATTCTCCCCTGGCCCATTTCATTATGAAGTCACCATAGTGAGGGTGGTAAGGGTGACCAGACTGGCCTGTAGTATGAATGGATAGAGAATTATCCCACGCTCCAACGTCTATGATCTGCCTGTACGACGGCAGAGCCATCACTTCAAAGGGATTTTCAGGGTGATAAAGGTTGTTGTTCACCGTTTCGGAGCTCCCGCTTACAGGTACGGGACCGCGGTTGAAGATATTTTCAATGGGCTTTATCCCGGATCTTCCCAGGGTCTCGTTCTGGAAGATGGCTACGTGGACTTTGCCCCATTGCCACTTCTTCATATCTTTGCCCAGCCTTTCCTCAAGCTCATCCACAGCTTCCTTGAAAGCTTTGAGGAGTATTTCGTCCCTCGTCTCAGTTTGAGGTGTATAAACGTTATCGTACCAGGGAGAGTGGGGTTTGGCCAGGATGGAAGCTAAAACTTGCATTGTGAGGGATTCAAAGTCCAAAAACTTTAGGAAAGCCTTCTCCCCAAGCTCATCGGCAAAGATGTTCCTGAGGAGGCTAAGCCTAACGGCCTCAAAAATGGTAGCTCCAACCGATTCCGTGGTAGCATAACGGTCCCATCGCCGGAGAATTTCCAGAGCCTCCTTGAGGCGAGGGTCCTCCAGGGAAAGAGTGGCAAGGTGAGGGATAACTTCTTCGGCATGGAGGACGTAGGAATCCATCTGAATGGCTTTGAAATCTTCAATGCTGAGCTTGTCCTTGGCCGTTATTAGGTTAACTATGCGCTGAGCCCGATAGCCTCGGTTCCAATCCAGGGTGATAAAATGCGGGAAATCTGGCCTAACCACGGCATTATTAGCTGTGACCACGTAGCCCTCTGGAGGGTTAAAGGTGCGGGGAAGTTCATCAAAGGGAACGTAGCCAACCCATTCGTATTCGTTGTTCCATCCCGGCACGGGAATTGAGCCGTCTCCTTTCTTGCGGATAGGGATTTTGCCAGGCATCTGATAGCCAATGTTACCGTTCACATCAGCGTAAACGAAGTTCTGGCTTGGAACATCCCAGTAACGGAGGGCCTCCCTGAACTCCTCCCAGTTGCGGGCCTTGTTCAGAAGGAGCACAGACTTCACGATGGTGCATGGTTCGAGCGCTGTCCAGCGGAAAGCCAGAGGCTGCCACCCGTAAGCCCACGCTTCTTCAGTCCCACCAGCCACATCGTTTATTATGGGCCCATGGCGGGTAAGACGAACCCGCACCCTCACCGGTTCTTCTCTCCCCCGCACTTTTATCTCTTCCCAGATTATCTGCATATTTTCCCATTTCCCATCAACTTCATACTGGTCGGGGTTTTCAGGGTTAATTCGCTCCACATATAGATCCTGAACATCAGGGTTGACATTGGTTACACCCCAGGCTATGTATTCATTGTGGCCTATTATAACTCCAGGGACTCCGGCAAAAGAGGCTCCAACCACTCTGAAAGGACAATCTTCGCTTACTGGTTCACAATGAAGGCCTATTTCATACCAGATAGATGGCATCTGAATCCCTAAATGGGGGTCGTTGGCCAGAAGAGGGCGGCCGGTGGTGGTACGGCTGCCGGAGACCACCCAGTTGTTGCTTCCCAGGCCAGGCCCCATGCGGAGGATTTCCAGAGCTTCCCACGGAATGCTTTCAAAAGTGGCCTGGGATAAAGGGATCAATGTTTCGGGAGCGTGAGAGGAAGACCCGGTTTCAGGATGAGGTACTATAACTGGCTTATCAGGAGGATAAGGTGGATCTATATCCTTTAAACGAGTGGAGCCAACTCTGCTCAAAACCATCGCTCTGAAGATTTCATTTTCCCAGTTTCCTCCCAGGTTCCAGGCCATAACTTTTGCCCAGGTTAAAATGTTATAGGGAGTCCAGGGTTCAGGCTCAAACTTTGCTCCTATAAGGCCAAGGATGGTAAACTCCAGGCCCAGTTTCCCCTTGTTCTCCTTGAGATAAGCGTTGACCCCTTTAGCGTAAGCTTCTAAGATGGCCTTTACCTCAGGCTCCAGCTGTTCAAGCTCCCGGGCAGCGACCCTGTGCCACCCGAGGGTGCGGATGAATCGGTCTATTTTGAGGGTGGCTTCTCCGAAGATTTCCGAAAGCCGTCCACTTCCGATCCTCCGCCAGTATTCCATTTGCCAGAAGCGGTCCTGAGCATGAACGTAACCCTGAGCAAAGAAGAGATCATGGGTATTGGAAGCATAGATGTGAGGCACACCCCATTTGTCTCTTACAATGGTTACCGGAGCTCTGAGCCCCTCCACAATTATAGTTCCGGTGGTCCTGGGCCAGGGTTTACGGATGGTATAGTAAAGAAAGCCGGAAAGGGATAGCACCAGGATTATGAGCACTGCTATTACTATAGTTACAGCTTTAAGCGCTCTGCGCATGGTACCCCCTTATATCTGAGTCCTGAATTTGCGGTAAAACTAAGGCCTTATGCGACGCAACAGGCTTTCAAGTCTAGTGGTATCTTTGTAAAGTAACCTGGTAAGCTCGCGGCCCACATCTACCAGAAAATAACGCCCCTCTTTACCAAGAGAGCCCGCCATCCGCCTTATGCCTACCGCTATCAAGTCATCGGCAGGGATGCCCGGGTTGCTGAGGATGGTACGGAGAAAATCCAAACCCGAGAGGGCAAACTCCCTAACTTCTTCATCGGAACAGCTTTCTACCACGCTGAAAGGCATCGGGGGCTGAGGCGGCATCTCTTGACGGATAAAACCATAGCGCTTATATCCCACCACTACTACTGAAATTTCCACAGGAAGCAGCCTGTTTTCTATATGGTCCCTTATGTACTCCTCCGGCAGATTTTGCGCTGTAATAAGCTGTCGCACGGACGAATCGCTCTGGATAGACACATTGTAAATAAAGCCGTAAACGATGCTACCATCCTGGGTGAGGACTTTGACGAAATCGCCGAAGGAAGGAATATCGTGAAGGAGAGTGCGACAGCCGGCAGTAAACTGGGTTGTATTGGCGTGGATTACTCTCCCTATCTCCTGCCCCATTTTACATTAACCTCTTCCACCTTTCCTTTGGAGAAAGCTGTGGGATTAGACCTTTCCGCATCATGGCGCGTTCTATCATCTCCTCAAGACTTTTCCTTTCCTGAGCCTTTATCACAGCTAATTCATGAGCCCTTTCGAGAACATAAGGATACCCCCCAGTGTTTTCGCTCTGTTTCAGGATCGCTCCCTGGATAAAGGCCACAAGCTCTCTATCTCTGGCTATCCATTCAGGCACTTCAACCCTGGCAATTTCTCCCTCAACGTTGAGGTAAAAGAAGAAAACGCGATTCTCTCCGTAGTAATCGTTCAGGACTGATGGGCTTTCAAAGAGGGCAGAACGCCACCCTTTCGGCAGGAAGGAAAAGAGAGTGGCGTCGGTTAAGCGACCCCAAGGGCGCCGGAGAGTAGGTTGCTTTAAAGTTTCCTCTCCAAAATGCATCAGCCTTAAAAGGTCCACCACTTCGCAATAACGAGGACGACTTATGAACCCGGCCAGGAGAGCCCCGGCATTGCGGATTTTATCCATCTCTTCCGTGTAAGCCCTGATTTTATCCTGATGCAGGTTCTTTTCTTCCTCTAAAATCCAGAGGAGCAGTGTCCCATCAATCAGGGCCAGAATTGGTGTCTCTTCCCGCCTGGCTTTCTCCACCACTTCCTTTACCCTTTCAGAAATTTCCTTCAGCTCCGCCAGCCCCCTTCTGACATCTAGAAGGCTACCCTGCACCAGGCGGTTGCCTTCGTAAAGGTCTTCGTCTCTATAAAAAAGGAAAGGCATGCTTCTGGGGATAGGGGTTTCACCGCTGCTCTCTCTGAGAACAATGCTCCCTATGTTTATGAGATAGTAAAGAGCAATGCCGTGACGGTCAGGCTGAACCTGAGAGCCATCGGCAGCAATGGCGAAGAAAGAAGAGGGTACAGGCTTGGGAGGCTCCTGAAGATCTATGGGTTCATTGGATGGAACTGCAGCTCCTAACTCTTTGGCTTTAGTCCTGAATTCAAAAGCTGAAATGGAATAACGTTTAAGAAGCTCCCGGGCTCTATCGGCCACCCTCTGGTAGCGAGCCCTTTCTGCAGTCAATTCCTCGGCCATTTTTTCCACTTGAGGAATCAAGTGAGGTAGATAAAGACTCACTTCCGACCTCCAATTAATTTTAGCACAAAAACGCCAATATGGGAAAAAGGAGCCTGGTGAAGTCAAGCTCACCTAAGTTTGACACCTGATAGCCTTTAAAGTATAATCCGCCACAGATTTTGCAAAAAAGGAGGAGCAATTGCGAGAGCGAAACCTTCTAATCCTTCTTGGGATAATTCTTCTGGTTGCCTTTTGCCTGTGGATTGACCTACCCCAAACAGAAGCTCTTAGCCTTCAATTAGGGCCTCTTAAAATTTACCGGGAGATAAAGTTTCGTCTTGGCCTCGATTTGAGAGGAGGCCTTCAGGTAGTTCTGGAAGCTGATCCTCCACCGGGTGAGAAGGTTACCCCCGAAAGTATGGAGGCGGTTCGTAATATAATCCAGAACCGAGTTGACGGCATGGGTGTAGTGGAAGCTGTAGTCCAGCGCCAGGGAGAAAACCGCATCCTTGTGGAACTCCCTGGCCTTGTAAACCCTGATGAGGCTATTGCCACTTTAAAGGCTACAGGGCGATTGGAGTTTGTGGAGGCGGGACTGACCCCATTGCCTGAAGGCCTGAAAATCTTGACAACCTATGAAGTTCCCCTAGAGCCCTCACCAACCGAAACCATTACCCCCACCCCGGGAGCTGCTCCTACCCCCACGCCTACAATTACTCCTACCGTAACTCTAACCCCCACCACCGAAATTACCCCCACCCCGCAGGTTTACAGGACCATAATGACCGGTAAACACCTTAAGTCGGCAAGGGTTGGGAGTGATGAATTCGGCAGGCCGGAAATAGACTTTGAACTCACCCGCGAAGGGGCCGAAATTTTCGCCAAATACACAACGGAGCACCAGGGGGAGTTCCTGGCTATCGTAATGGATGGAATTGTCATCTCATGTCCCCAGATAAAAGAACCGATAACTGATGGGATGGGGAGGATAACCAGTGAAAAAGGTTTTACTCTGGAGGAGGCAAGGCGTCTGGCCATTATCCTCCAGTACGGTGCTCTCCCTGTTCCCCTTAAAGTTATACAGACCAGAATTATAGGCCCAACTTTAGGGCAGGATTCAATCCAGAAAAGCATAAGGGCGGGTATAATAGGGGTAATAGTGGTCTTGACCTTTATGCTCACATATTACCGGCTCCCAGGCTTCCTAGCCGACCTCGCTCTTATCTCTTATGGTCTCATAAACCTTGCCATATATAAGTTTGGAATTCCTGGCTTATTCCCCGGGGTTACCCTGAGCTTACCAGGTATAACGGGCTTTCTCCTTTCCACAGGAATGGCCGTTGACGCTAACATCCTGATCTTTGAGAGAATGAAAGAAGAACTGCGTCAAGGTAGGCCACTGTCGGCAGCTATTGAGGCTGGCTTCAACCGGGCCTGGACTTCTATCAGGGATGCTAACCTTTCAACGCTTCTTACCTGCATAGTCCTTTACTGGTTTGGTTCTAATTTCGGGGCGAGTATGGTGAAAGGGTTCGCCGTTACCCTTTTCATAGGGGTTTGCGTAAGCATGTTCACCGCGGTCACCATGACCCGAACTCTTGTAACTTTCGTCTTCGACCTGAGCGGACGGTTCTTAGAGAAGAGACGGTGGCTTCTGGGAGTTTAAAGGGGAAGGAGGCAAAATGTATAACATCATTGAGAAAAGGTACTGGTTCTTCGGCCTTTCTTTGCTCATAATAATTCCAGGCTTGATAGCTATGGCCATTTCTCTGGCACGATTTGGAGCCCCCTGGAAGCTTTCCATTGATTTCACCGGTGGAACCTTAATGGAACTGCGCTTCGAACAGAAAGTTTCCCCCGAAAGGATTTACACAATTTTCACCAATTTAGGCTACGGGGACACCACAGTCCAGACCACAGCCGACGAGAAAACCGCCCTTATAAAATGCAAAACCTTAGACGAAGAAGCTAAGGTTAAGGTTCAAGAAGAACTGAGGAAAGAGTTTGGCCCCTTTGAGGAACTGCGCTATGAATCCATAGGGCCCGCTGTCGGAAGGGAAGTGACGAGGGCAGCCACCCTGGCGGTGATCGCGGCTTCCTTCATAATCCTGAGTTTCATTGTATTTGCCTTTCGGAAAGTCCCCAACGCCCTACGCTATGGAGTCTGTGCTATAATCGCCATGGTTCACGACGTCCTTGTAGCCACGGGCCTCTTCTCCATAGCCGGCCTGCTAATAGGGTGGGAAGTGGATGCCCTCTTCATAACTGCTCTCTTAACGGTGATAGGCTTTTCAGTGCAGGATACTATTGTTGTTTTTGACCGGATAAGAGAAAATACTCCCAAGCGCCGGGGCGAACCTTTTGAGGTCATAGTCACCCGGAGCCTTCTGGAGACCTTCCATCGTTCTCTGGTCACTCAGCTAAACGCCATATTTGTCCTTTCGGCAATTCTTCTTTTCGGAGGTGCTACCATAAAGCAATTTGTGACCGTCCTCCTGGTAGGGCTTATGAGTGGAACCTACTCCTCAATCTTTAACGCAGTCCCCCTTCTGGTGGTGTGGGAGAACAGAGAAATCCAAAAATTTATAGCCAGAGTCTTTGCTCGGAGTTCTTAATGAAAAGGGCCAGCTTTCTGGCGCCCCTGGCCTTAGGAATCGGAGGGCTTTGTCTTTACCTCCGCACAATGGCCCCTTCGGTTTCAACGATTTTTGACGATAGTCTGGAGTTCCAGGTCGTTTGCCCAACACTGCGCATAGCTCATCCGCCCGGATACCCCCTTTACACCCTTTTAGGCTGGCTATTTTCTCACCCTCCCGGAGTAGATCCTGCCTGGGGGGTAAATCTGCTTTCGGCAGTAGCAGGAGCCGCAACCCTCGTAGCCCTCTACTTTCTCGCCCAACTGTTCTCACCAGAAGCTGCCTTCATTGCTCCTCTTTATCTTGCCCTCTCGCCTATTTTCTGGTCACAAGCGACCGTAGCTGAAGTTTATGCCCTTCATGCTCTAATCGTAGCCTCGGCCCTTACCTTTATTTTCAAAGCCATAGAAAACAAAAAATTCTTGCCCTGGGCAGCTCTTATGGTGGGCCTTGGTCTCGCCCATCATAGAACTTCCATCTTTTTGCTCTTGCCTCTTGCGTTGGTCTTCTTCAGGGACAAAACGCAAAATAAAAATAAAATTTTAGCCCTTTTTGCCCTTATTCTGCCACTGGCTTTTTATTTTTATCTACCCTTAAGGGGGATGAAAGTCACCTCCCTTGACGGAACATACACCAACACCTTTGAGGGCTTCCTTCGCTGGGTTACGGCTTCAGACTACGGAGTTTTCTTCAAAGAGAGCCCTCTGGCACGCCCGACTCCTCTGAGCTGGCATTTGAAACTGTGGCTCTCTCAGTTCGGACCCATTGGAATTGTTTTAGGGCTTATAGGCCTGAGCCGGTTGAGGTCATATAAAGCAATTTTGTGGTGGTTAACCTTCATGCCTTTCACCCTCTTTGCTTTCATATACCGTGTCCCCGACCCCGAGGTGTTTTTCATACCGTCGTTTCTCCTTTTTTCATTAGCTATAAGTGAAGGGGTGAGCTTGATTTTGAGCCTGAGGCGCTTGCTTCTGAGGTGGGCTCTGCTGGTTATGGCGTTGCTTCAGCCTCTTTTTATTGGAGTAAAAAATTTCCACAAACTGGATCGCAGCCAAAATGTTGAAGTTTACGCTCTTGGGGCATCTATGATTTCATCCGCAGCAGGGAACTCACCGGTAGTAATTGGACTTCTTGGGGAAAGGACTCTCATGAGCTACTTTCAAGATCTATATGGCCTCAATCCTGATGCCACTCTGATTGCCGCCGACCGCGAAGAGGAAAGGCTAAAAGCTGTAGAAAAGGCTCTGGCTGAAGGTCGCGCGGTATATCTTACCCGGCCCTTGCCTGGCCTTCCGAATCATTTCAGGCTCTGGGCTCAGGGCAATTTAATCCGGGTTTGGGATTCTTCCCCCCCCGAGGTTGTTCCTAAAAAAGTGGTGGGAGCTGAAATAGCAGAAGGACTTAAGCTTGAGGGTTATGAGCTTTTAATTCTTCCGGGACCACCCAGGCGCTGGCCTGTACCTCCCGTACCTCTTCAAATCAGGGTTAACCTTTACTGGAGAACTTTAAAACCCTTCAACGAAGAGCTCAAAATATCGGTGCGCTTCTACAATGCCGAAGGCGAAATGCTTATCCAGAGTGACAAAATTCCGGTGCACTTTGCTTATCCCATTACGAAGTGGAAACCGGGGGAATTAATTTTGGATTCTTACGATTTTCTATTAAAAGCCACCAAAGGCCCTCCGGTGAAGCTGGTGATAATAGCTTATGAACCATCCTCTTTGGCTGAGAAAGGGCGAATAGAACTTGCAGTAGATAAACACCCATAAGCTTCGAAAATAGAACCCTGGGCGGACTAGCCTTCTCAACTTCACCCAGTGCAAAACAGAAAGCTGGATTAGACATTCCCTCCAGACAGCACTCCCACCACCTTAAAATAGCCTTGCCCTCCTTCCTGCAAACCCTCCGCGTTCCTTGACAAAATAAAAAGCATAAATTAACATTCTGGAAGCAAACTGGCGGGGAGGAGAAACGGATGATGAGAAGATGGCCTTTGCTTTTTATCGTTACGATTTTTACTTTAACCATGTGCAAGGCACCCCCCACTCCCCAAGGCCTTAGCGGCAACATTATTGTAGACGGCTCCAGCACTGTTTATCCCATCACCGAAGCTATGGCCGAAGAATTCCAGAAGTTAAATCCCAACGTCCGCATTACTGTGGGTATTTCAGGGACAGGGGGCGGTTTCAGGAAATTCTGCGCAAAAGAGATCGATATAGTAAACGCTTCAAGAGCCATAAAGGCTTTAGAAGTGGAGGAGTGCCGTAAAAATGGGGTGGAGTTCATAGAACTTAAGGTGGCCTTCGACGGATTGGCGGTGGTGGTTAACCCCCAAAACGATTGGGTGGATTACCTGACAGTGGAAGAATTAAAGAAAATATGGGAGCCTGAAGCCCAGGAGAAAATAACCCGCTGGAGCCAGATTCGGCCCAACTGGCCCGATAAAGAGCTGCGCCTCTATGGCCCAGGGGTTGATTCAGGAACATATGATTATTTCACTGAGGTAATAGTCGGAAAAGGTGGAAGCAGCCGAGGAGATTTCCTGGCCAGTGAGGATGATAACGTGTTAGTTCAAGGAGTGGCTTCAGACCCGCTGGCTCTGGGCTATTTCGGTTTGGCCTATTACGAAGAGAATGCCGATAGACTTAAACTTGTTCCCATAGACGCAGGGGCTGGCCCCATCCTCCCCTCGTATGAGACCGTAATTAAAGGACTCTACAAACCTCTTTCACGGCCCCTTTTTATTTACGTGAACAAGTCTGCAGCAGAGCGCCCAGAAGTCCAGGCTTTTGTGGAATTTTACCTCAACCCCCAGAATGCTGGGAAGCTGGTGAGAGAGGTGGGCTATATCCCTCTGCCTGAGGAAGAGCTGAGAAAAGCTCTTGAACGATTCAGAAAAAGGGTGACAGGCTCTGAATATGCTCATTAAAAGGGCTGAGCGAGGGCTAAAAAAGAGCGCCTTTGCCCTGTATGCTTTGGCTTTAACTTTCATTCTGATTTTAGCTTTGGCCTTTGTACTGAAGCCCAAGTCGAAAGATTTCACGCCTTTCCTTCTGCCTGCCTCACCTTACATCACCTCACCTGGTATAAATGTGGAACTTGAAAGCCTCAACGATGAAGAGCTACAGAAGACTCTGGACCTTCTATACCAAGCGGGTTTTCAATGGGTCCGGCAGCGTTTCCCGTGGGAAAAAATAGAACCGGAGAAGGGAAATTTTGACTGGGAAAATTGGGATAGAATTGTTAACGCCCTCAAAGACCGCGGCTTTAAGATCCTGGCAGTTCTTGACACTTCACCAAGGTGGGCTCGCCGCCCAGAAGACGCTTCCTGTTCAACAGCCCCACCAGCTGAAAGTTATTTCTTTGGAGATTTCGCTGAAGCCTTTGCTCGCCGTTACGGCCCCTTTATTGATGCCTATCAAATCTGGGATGAGCCTAACATCTATCCCCACTGGGGTGAAAGATGGGTTGACCCTGAGGGCTATGTTGCCCTGCTCAAGGAGAGTTTCATCCGGATAAAGAGCGCCGACCCCAATGCCCTCATTTTAACGGCAGGGCTCGCTCCTACTTCCGAAAAAGGCCCCATTAACTTGAACGAAGAAGATTTCCTTCGGAAAATGCTGGCTTCCGGCGCAGAGGAGTTTTTTGATATATGGGCCTTCAAAGCTTTTGGATTTGATTATCAGCCCTCTGATCCACCTTCTCCCGAAAAGCTTAACTTCCGCCGGCCTGAGCTTCTGGCTCATCTGGCCCAGGGGAAACCTGTATGGATTGTGGAGGCAGGATGGAATGCTCTTCCTGCTGACTGGCAAGGCGGGAAATCCATCTGGGGGTCTGTTACGGAAGAAGAGCAGGCTCAGTGGACCAGAGAGGCTATGCGATGGGCTGGGGAGAAATGGGGATGGCCTGTATTTTTAACCCACTTCAGACCCCAAGCTGCCCCCGATGACCCCCGCTGGGGCTTCGCCCTCGTGTGGCAGGATTGGACCCCCCGCCCTGTTTATTATGCGGTTGCAAGCTTCAAACCCTCCCCAGTGCTTCCCCCCGGCGCTCACAAACCTGACCATCCAGCCATCCGTTATCGAGGAGCTTGGCGTATTTCCCCCTACGGAGCCGATATTCCCCATGGAGCTCAAGGCAATGTTTCCCTTGAGTTTTCCTTTAGCGGAACCGGACTTGATATCCTGGTGCGGAGAGGCAGCTACAAGGCTTTCCTTTTCGTTAAGGTGGACGGCAAACCCTCAAATGTCCTGCCTAAGGATTCAGCCGGAAGAAGTTACTTGGTCCTCTACGATCCCCTCTATCGCACCTCGGCCATTTCCATAGCCCGAAACCTCACCTATGGTATACATCACGTAGAAATTACCGCCGATGGTGGATGGGGCCAGTGGGCAATTGCTGGGTTCAGGGTAAGAGGGGAGGAAAAGGTTTCCCTCTGGCCCATCATGCTTATTTTAGCTTTATACTTGCTTGCCCTTTTTGCCCCCTTTTTGCTGAAAGCCCTCGATTTTATCCCCATCCCCAAGGTGCAGAAGAAATGGCTCCTGGCTTTCTTACCTCTGGCTATCCTTTGGTATTTACTGCCACCTTCGATCTCATTGCTTTCCATTCCGCTGTGGCTTCTGGCCTTCTATCTTTGGCCAGAGATAGGCCTCGCCCTCACCGTTTTCGCTACCCCTTTCTTCCTTCTGCCTAAAGATCTCATAGTAAAGAGCTTTTCCCCTCAAGAGCTCGCCCTAGCGTTAACAACTGTGGCTGTTCTCTTTCGGTACAGAAAAGACCTCAGATTTCACCTGACGGGGGTGGATCTGGCAGTGAGTGCTTTGGTCGCGCTGGGAGCTTTGTCCCTCCTCTGGGCTGATAATTTCGGGGTTGCTGCCTATGAGTTCCGCAGGGTCGTGGTGGAATCGGCCATCTTCTACGGCCTCATCGTTTTGGTCCGAAGGAAAGACCCCCATTCTTTGCCCCTTTTAGCTGATGCTCTTGTGGCTGGTGCCCTGGCAGTTTCTCTGGTGGGAATTTGCCAATTCTTCCAGGGTCAGGTCATTGCAGTGGAAGGGGTGAAAAGGGTTAAGGCTTTTTATGGGTCTCCCAACAACCTTGCTCTTTTCCTGGGAAGGGTAGTGCCTGTCATCCTGGCGTTGGCTCTTTCGGGAGGGAGCATTAGAAAATGGCTTTACCTGGCAGCAGGAGCTTTTATTCTGCCTGCCCTTTACCTCACCTTCTCCCGGGGAGCTCTTTTCCTCGGCATCCCGGTGGCCATGCTCTTTGTCTTTTACATGAGGGGTAAAAGGGCCATCGTGCCCGCTGCCCTTACCCTGGCCCTTCTGGTTCTGGCCCTCCTCCCCTGGTTCTGGACCGCCCGCTTTTCTTCCCTTCTGGATTTGGAAAAAGGCACTGGCTTTTTCCGCATAAAGCTGTGGCAAGCCTCTTTGAATATGCTCAAAGATAGTCCCGTCCTGGGAGTAGGCCTTGATAATTTCCTATACCAGTATAGGACCCGTTACGTTCTGCCAGAAGCCTGGCAGGAACTCAATCTCTCCCACCCCCACAATTTTTTCCTGGATTGGTGGACAAGGCTGGGCATAGGAGGGCCTGTTGTTCTGGGCTGGATCCTCTGGGAATTTTTCCGACGAGGTGCGAAATATTACAGGCTTATGCCGGAGGGCGAAGCAAAAGCCTTATTGTTGGGCTTCATGGGGGCGATGGTGGAAACGTTAGCCCATGGGCTTGTGGATCACTCTTTTTTCCTGCCTGACCTGGCTTTTGTATTTATGCTGACTCTGGCATGGGTTCGCCATGAAGGAGAGGATAAAGAGGTGGCTGAAAACCCTGGTGGAAATCCCGAGTCCTACGGGTGAGGAGGGGGGTTTTCAGCTCTACCTTAGAGAAAACCTCCACAAGCTTGGCTTTGAAAGTGAGCTTCAGGAGGTAGCTCCCTCCAGGCCCAACTTACTGGCGTGGCGGGGCGTAAGTCCTCTCCTTATTGTCACCCACTCTGATACATCACCTGCGTCGGAATACAACCTCAGGGAGGAAGGAGGTTTCTTCTATGGCCCGGGCGTGGCCGATGCTAAGGGCCAAATTGCTGCTCTCCTCAGCGTTCTGGAGATAAACCCTTCCCCATTAACCTTAGCTTTCACAGTAGATGAAGAAGCCCGAGGAGAGGGCAGCAAGAATCTCTGCCTTCCCCCATGGGTCAAGATGGCAGTGGTTCTGGAGCCCACGGAACTCAAGGTAGCTATAGCCCAGTCCGGCTCTCTGGACCTGGAGATGGTGATAAAAGGGGAAAAGGCTCATGGTGCCTATCCGGAAGCAGGAGAAAATGCCATCCTCAAAGCCTTTGAAGTTATAGCCAAAATTCAAAGTTTGGAGTTCATGCAGCTGGAACATCACCTCCTGGGCAAGCCTCACATAATGCCTTACTGGATAAAAGGAGGACACCCTGAGCTTTACCTTGTGCCCGATGAGGCCTTGCTCCGCTTTGATCTCAAGCTGGTACCTCCTCTTTCGCCAGAAATGGTTCTGGCGGAAATACAAGAAGCTGTAGCTCATTACGGCTATATCAAAGTGCTGGATTTTGATCCACCTTTTGAAATCTCGCCCGAAGCTCAGATAGTCAACCTGGTCAAGGAATCTATCCGTTTGGCCTCAGGGCAAGAAGCTGAGCTTACGGGCATGCCCAGCTGGACCGATGCTGAACCCCTGTATCGTAAAGGGATTGAGGTAGTCATTTTTGGAGCAGGAAACCTTTCGCTGGCCCATACGGAAAAAGAGCAAATAAATATCGGAGAGTTGATGGAACTGGCAGCAGTGTTAGATAAGCTTATTCTTCTGACTTCTCAGGGTTAGTTTCGTCAAGAACCCACCTTTCCCACACGTCGTAAGTGTCGGAAGGGCGAAAGCCGAATTTCCGGTAAAGCCTTTTAGCAGGCTTATTTTCCTTCCCCACCCACAGACCTATGCGTTTCCTTTTCTTGGAACGTAGGAACTTGATAATGTGTGAGAGAAGAGCGGTCCCCAGCCCTCTCCTGCGGTAAGCGGGGGAAATCACCAGTTCATGTATTTCGCCCACGATTTCCTTCCCCCAGAACCACCGGCTATGGGCTGAAACAAAACCCACAACTTTTCCCTCCTCTTTCACCACGAAGAAGCCGGACGGGTCGCCCTTGTAAAGCCAGTTTAAATAGCGTCTGACCATCCATGGCTCTCTGTATGCATACATTTCCAGACCCTGGTAGCCCTCCAAGTAAATTTTCACCAGTTCCTCCCGAAGACGTTTGAACTCTTCTTTGCTCAAACTCTCTATCTCCATGTTGCCTCCATTAAAATTCTACTCCTGTTGCAACTTAAGCTCAAGGGAAGAAAAGTGGCCTCAGCTTCCTGCTGGACAAGACCTTTTCTTTTAACCCTTGTTCCGGTATAATGGTGCTGGGATGGGTCGAAATGCAAAGCGGAGAGGAAAGGCTATGCTGTTTAAATGTAGCCGAAGGGACTTCCTGAAATACTTAACAGGCTGGACAATGCTTTTTCTGCTGGAGGGATGCAGAACCAGAACAGCACCTGTAACCCCTCCAGGTCCAACCCCCGTGCCAACCTTTACCCCAACTCCTACTCCGGCTCCAACTTCTACCCCTCCGATTCTCGAAGCTGAGATCGCGCTTGCCAGAGGCAAAGATTGGGAAGCCGTTACAAGAGCGGCAGTGGAAGCCATTGGTGGGATGGAGCGCTTCGTTAAGCCTGGAGATACTGTTCTGATAAAGCCCAACATATGCACTGCGGGGCGTCCTCCGGAATATGCTGCTACCTCGCATCCCAAAGTCGTGGCAACAGTTGCCAGAATGTGCTGGGAGGCCGGAGCCAGAAAAGTTATGCTTTTTGACCTCCCATTCTCCGGAACTCAGGAAGCTGCCTATAAAGATAGTGGCATTGCCGATGCTCTAAAAGGCCTGGATGTAGAGCTGCTTTTTGCTTCCCCGAGGCATTACGAAAATGTTCCCATTCCCAATGGTAAAGACCTCAAGGAGTGGAAATTCCTCCGTCAGGCGCTGGAAGCCGACGTCTTTGTAAATATTCCCATTGCCAAGCACCATGGAATGGCAGGCCTGACCCTGGGTATGAAAAACGTCATGGGCGTTATTCTGGACCGACCCTACATCCACTGGAACCTTCACCAGCGCATCGCCGACCTGAACACTGTCATCCGCTCTCACCTTGTGGTTGTAGATGCTACCCGCATCTTGTTGAGGCATGGGCCCCAGGGCGGAAACCTTGAAGACGTCTTAATAACCGATACTGTGATCGCTTCAGGAGATGTGGTGGCTGCTGATGCTCTGGCCGCCACCCTTTTCGGAAAGAACTGGAAAGACATAGGTTACATAAAGATTGGGGCAGAAATGGGCCTGGGTCTTCCTGAAGGCCGCCCCCTGGTGGAGATCGTGCTCTGATGGCCTGGAGAAAATCCCGCATCGCCTCTCAGATTTTCTTCTTTATCCTTTTTCTGGCCTTGGGGATAAAAGTTTCCCAGGGTTTCACCGGAGCACCCTGGAATTTGTTCCCTCGCTTTGATCCGCTGGCAGCTTTTATTGTCTCCTTGGGAGCGAAAGAGCTATCCCTGGCTTTCTTTTGGGGCGCCATATTAACCATAGCCTTAACTTTTCTTATGGGAAGGATCTTCTGCGGCTGGATATGCCCCCTTGGCTCTCTCCTCGAATGGACTTCCAGGCCGATACCCAGAGGGCGCAGGAAGATAGGGTATTTTTACATTTACGCTGGCCTTTACCTCCTCGTCTTTGCCCTCTCCTTCGCTGCGGTCGGTAAACTCTGGCCCGTTATCCTTGACCCTATAACCATAATTCAAAGGACTTTTGTCGCTTCCCTTCATCCAGCAGTTGGATGGCTTCTGAAATTTGCGGGAGATGTCTTTTACTTGATCGACCCGTTTCAGGGAATTGTTGATTTAACCGATAAACTGTGGCGCTGGGTGGGCCTTTTACCTCAGGGCGAGCTGCGATTCTACCGTTTTTCCCTCCTTTTCCTCGGCTTTGTTCTCCTCCTGATTTTTCTGAACAAACTGGCACCACGCTTCTGGTGCCGGGCCCTTTGCCCTCTGGGAGCTCTCCTAACCATGATGGGACGTTTATCACCCCTGAAGTTGGGAATCAACAAAGAGGCCTGCAACTGGTGCGGTCTGTGCGCCGATCTCTGCCCCATTGTACCTCCAAAAGCGGAAAGAATTGACGTCAGAGCTGATTGCTGGCGCTGCGCCGATTGCATTGCCTTCTGCCCACAGAAAGCCCTGAGCTTTGTCTGGACAAAGCCTGTCATCCAGCCCTTGACCTTTAATCCATCCCGTCGGGCCTTTATCGGAAGTGTGCTGGGAGCTGCCGCTACTATGATTTTTTTACATTCCGATTCCATGATTCGCCCCAACTCTCTCTTCCTCATTAGACCGCCAGGAGCGAAGGTTAAATTGTCCCACGGAGGCCTGGATGAAACCGAATTCTTGAGCCGTTGCATCCGCTGCGGCTTATGCTGGAAAGTCTGCCCCACCAACGGCCTGCAGCCTGCAGGCTCAGAGGGAGGCCTTGAAAGCTTCTGGACCCCTGTCCTGATTCCCAGAATAGGCTACTGTGATTATGGGTGCACTGCTTGTGGGGAAGTATGTCCCACGGGGGCTATTGAAAAGCTAAAGCTTGAAGATAAAAGAAAGAGGCAGATAGGTCTTGCCTACATAGACCAAAAACGTTGCATTCCCTACAGCTTGGGCCTCCCCTGCACTGTATGCGAAGAAATGTGTCCAGTTCCAGAAAAGGCCATACTAATGGAGGAACAAAGAGTCGGAGGATCATCCATACTTCTACCTCGGGTTCTCCCTGAAAGATGCATAGGATGTGGGATATGCGAAAACAAATGTCCTGTCTCTGGAGAGGCCGCTATCAGAGTTTACACCCCTTTCGTGGTTTAGGAGGAAGAGGTGCGAACTAAAAACATCGTCAAACTGTCCATTTGCCTCGTAAGTTGCACCTTGATCTTAACTTTCACCGCGCTTGCCCTGCGCCCAATGCCCTTATCACCAGGGCTCTCCAGTACACCGCCAATCCTCTCTTCCGAAACCTCCCGGGCTATCCGGATTATGGTCCTTCTTGTGGAAGGATCTGATATAAGTCTGCTGGATTTAGCCAAGCCCGGTGGACCGCTTTCCCCCCTTCTGTTGACCAAGCTTAGCGGCCCTGATGACCCAGTCGTTGCCCTCGCCTCGATTGTGACGGGCCTTCCTCCAGCAAAGCTTTCGGCTCTTTCTCCCGAGGAGAATGAGCCTGAACCCTTCTGGTGGACAGCAATGCGCCAAGGGTTCAGGGCTGCCGTCCTCTTTTGGCCTGAAATTTACCCCGACTCCCCTTTCAGTGCTGATTACACAGTGGCTCCAGAACTCTGTTACGGCTCCTCTCAACTTCACACCATAACCTTTACCGAGGCTATTTCCCCCTGGGCCAGTTCGCTATCCTCCTTCAGTCCACCCCTTGAAGGGATCGTAGAAATAAAAGCACCTGAAGGCGGCACCATAGCCTATCTCCGTATTTTAGCTTTGGATACCACTGATGATGGTAAAGTTAACCATGAAGCCTTAATAGTGGAAGGAAACCTTAAACCTATGCGCCAGGGGGAATGGCTTTCCCTGAAGATCGACCCCCACCTTCACTCAGGTGCTTTCTTCAAGCTCCTGGAATTGCGCCCGGACCGAAAAAAGGCTCTTTTGTACCGGACTCCAATCTGTTATAATTACGCAGCTCCACCCCCTCTACTCCGCGAACTAAACGAAGAGCTGGGCTTCTTCCCCCCTTTTCCTGATCCTCAGAGCACAGCGCAGGGGTGGATAAAGCCCGAAGACGTGGACCTTTTCCAGAGAGAAAGAGCGAGCTGGACTACAAAAGCAATAACCATCGTATGGGATAATTACAGGCCAGACCTGCTATTGGCTCGTTTTAATCTGATAAGGGAAACAGCCACCCTGACCCCCACTGATAGCCATCTACTCAAAGCTTATAATCTAACTGGCGAAAGCTTGAGAACTTTAGCTGAAATGCTGGGAGAAAAAGAGCTCCTGATAATTTTATCTCCCCCGCCTGAGGGGTTCTTAGCCCTTTACGGGAAAAAAGAAGAGAGCCTTGAAAGTCCTTATTCTTTTAACGTGGAAAACGTAGTTCCTCTGATCCTATCGTTTTTATCCCGATAGGCTTCAGAGGAAAAACACGCTACCATTATATTAGCCGATTTTTTATGTACCCAGAAAGCTAGGAAGTGCCTCAGATCACAAGCTGTTCTGCGCGTGTAACGCCGAAAAAATTGACCCGGCGCAGGAGCTGAGGCCCTTTGAGGTTTATCGTAAATTATGGCAAAATAAATCAAGATTGTATTGGGGTGAAAAGAATGCCCATCCCATGGGAAAAGCTGGAGAGATTGCTGGATAAAGTTACCAAACCAGCTCGTTACGTGGGCGGTGAGGTCAACAGCATCGCCAAAGATTGGAACGCAGTCAGGGTCAAAGTAGCTCTGGCTTACCCTGACACCTACGAAATTGGCATGTCCAACCTCGGCCTCGCCATTCTCTACGATTTGATAAACAGCCAGGAGGAATTTGCAGCGGAGCGAGTTTATGCCCCCTGGTTTGATATGGAAAATTTGATGCGCCAGGAGGGAATTCCCCTTTTCAGTCTGGAAACCCGTCACCCTTTAAAGGATTTTGACTTCGTAGGCTTCAGTCTGCAATATGAGCTCACCTACACCAACGTGCTTAATATGTTGGATTTAGCGGGCATACCCATCATGTCTTTCAAGAGGAGCGATGAAGATCCTCTCATAGTTGCCGGAGGGCCCTGCGCTTTTAACCCCGAACCCATGGCCCCTTTTGTGGATTTCTTTGTCTTAGGAGACGGGGAAGAGATTATCCTGGAAATCCTCAGAGCCTACGCTGAATGGAAGGAAAGAGGGGGAAGGAAAAGAGAATTTCTGCGCCAGCTCACCTCTGTGGAGGGGGTATACGTACCTTTACTCTACCGAACTATCTACAATCCGGACGGAACCTTTGGAGGAGTGGAACCCCTTCTTCCGGATGTGCCTCACAGGGTGCGCAAGCGCCTCATACCGGTGCTTGCTCCAATTCCCACCAAGCCAGTTTTACCCCACGTAGAGACAGTTCATGACCGAGGGAATGTGGAGATCCAGAGAGGATGCGGGCAGGGTTGTCGGTTCTGTCAGGCAGGTATAATTTACAGGCCTGTGCGGGAAAGACCCTTTGAAGAAATTTTAGAGGCCATTAGCGAGTTGCTTAAGAACACTGGTTACGAAGAGATAGCCCTTGTCTCCCTTTCTACTGCGGATTACTCACGGATTGAAGAACTACTGAAAGAGCTGGAAGATAGACAATATCTATGGCCATTGTCTGTATCTCTTCCCTCCCTCAGGGTGGATTCCTTCTCGGTTTCTTTAGCTGAAAAGTTAGAAAAACCTGGCAGGACCGGCCTTACCTTTGCGCCCGAAGCTGGGAGCCAGCGCTTGCGAAATGTAATAAACAAAAAGGTAACCGATGCGGATATTCTGGAGGTGGCTGAAGCCTCCTACTCCCGTGGCTGGCACCGCCTCAAGTTTTACTTCATGATTGGCCTTCCCACTGAAACGATGGAAGACGTAGCAGAAATAGGCAGGTTAGCCCACCGAACCCTTGAGATTGGGCGAAAGCACCAGGGGAACCGTGCAGAGCTGGCTGTAAGCGTTGCTACCTTTATTCCCAAGCCCCACACTCCCTTCCAGTGGTTGCCCATGGCTAAAGAGGAAGAGATTGTGGAAAAGCACAGGCTTCTGCGCAAGCTGCTGAGGCGCAGGGGGCTTTTCCTGAGCCTCACAGATTACCGAACTTCCCTGTTGGAGGGAATTCTGGCTCGAGGCGATAGGAGGTTGGGCGAAGTCATTTTCCGGGCCTGGAGAAAAGGAGCTAAATTTGATGCATGGGGGGAGTTCTTCCGCTGGGCTCTATGGGAAGAGGCCTTTAGAGAAGCTGGGCTTGACCCCTCCTTCTACGCTCATCGTTACCGTCTCAGGGAGGAAATTTTCCCCTGGGACCACATTGACATCGGTGTTGAAAAAGATTTCCTCTGGGAGGAATATCAAAGAGCCCTTCGCGGAGAGCTTACGCCGGATTGCCGGAGGGAATGTTACGGGTGTGGAATTAGAAAAGCTTTCAAAATTAAAGAGCCCGTTTTAGCCCAAACTTCATAAAGGTTTGGCTTTTCCCTTAGTGTATGGTAAAATTTGTTAAAGAAAGCCATCTCCAGGAGGGCAGGGATGTTTGATAAAGAGGCCCTGAAAAAGATTGAAGAGAAGAAAGAGCAGTGGGAAGAAACTACCCTTCAGCAATGGCTGGCCAAACTCCCCGAAAGAGATGAGCTCTTCCGCAACCTTTCAGATATGCCCATCGCCCGCCTTTACACCCCCGCTGATATTCCCGACTTTGACTATCTGGAAGATTTAGGCTTTCCGGGTGAGTACCCTTTCACCAGAGGAATCCATGCCACAATGTACCGTGGAAGACTCTGGACTATGAGGATGTTCTCGGGGTATGGCTCTGCCGAGGAAACCAACGAACGCTTTAAATACTTGCTTAGACATGGGGAAACAGGCCTTTCGGTAGCCTTTGACACCCCAACCCTTTACGGTTACGATACCGATGACCCTATGGCGGAAGGGGAGTTTGGCAAATGTGGAGTGGCGGTTTCTTCCCTGGCTGACATGGAAATCCTGTTTGACGGCATTCCGCTGGACGAAGTTACCACTTCTATGACCATAAACGCCCCTGCTGCTATCCTGTGGGCTATGTATCTTGTGGTAGCAGAGAAGCGTGGCATCCCTTGGACTAAGCTTGGAGGCACTATCCAGAACGACATCCTCAAGGAATATATTGCGCAAAAGGAGTTTGTTTTCCCCCCAAAGCCCTCCATGCGCCTTATTGTAGACACTTTCGAATTCGGCGCTAAATATGTGCCCAAATGGAATACTATCTCCATAAGTGGGTATCACATCCGCGAGGCTGGAGCTACGGCCGTTCAAGAGTTAGCTTTTACCCTTTATGACGGTTTTGAATATGTCAAAGCAGGGATTGAGCGCGGACTTGATGTGGACGAATTTGCTCCACGCCTCAGTTTCTTCTTCAATGCCCACAACGACTTCTTCGAAGAAATCGCTAAATTCAGAGCTGCCAGGAGGATATGGGCCAGGGAGATGCGCCATCGCTTCGGGGCTAAGGACCCCCGCTCCTGGTGGTTGCGGTTCCACACCCAAACAGCTGGCTGCACTCTGACAGCACAACAGCCGGAAAACAACATTGTCAGGGTAGCCATTCAGGCCTTAGCGGCGGTACTGGGTGGAACTCAATCGCTTCACACGAATTCTATGGACGAAGCTCTTGCCTTGCCATCAGAATTAGCCGTGCGTATAGCTTTGCGCACGCAGCAGATCATCGCTCACGAGACGGGTGTGGTAAACACCATTGATCCCCTTGGAGGAAGCTATTACATTGAATATTTGACCCGCAAAATGGAAGAGGCAGCCTACGAATATTTCCGCAAAATCGACGCTATGGGTGGGATGATTGCCGCTATAGAGAAAGGGTTCCCCCAGAAAGAAATAGCTGATGCTGCCTATCGCTACCAGAAAGAGATTGATGAGAAAAAGCGCATAATAGTGGGCGTTAATGAATACGTTTCCGAAGAGCCTATTACCATCCCTATCCACAAGATAGATCCGGAAGGCGAAAAGCGCCATCGGGAGCGATTGGCTAAAGTTCGCAGGGAAAGGGACAACGAAAGAGTCCGGCAGTGTCTGGAGCGCCTCCGCAACGCAGCCATGGATGAAAGAGAAAACCTTATGCCCTACATCCTGGATTGCGTACGTGCTTATGCTACCCTAGGTGAGATGATGAAAACGCTGAAGGAGGTCTTCGGAGAATATCGGGAGCCCATTATTATCTGATGGCCACCTTTAATCTTTTTGATCGGGTCCTTAAAATTTTGGCACGGGATTATGTAATTTCCTTTTTGAGGCTGGCATTTCCAAACCTCAATTTTGATCTTGTAGAAACCTTGAAGAACGTGGAACTGACCTTACCTGAAAGGAGGGTGGATTTCGTCCACAAAGCCAGATTGGGGGATAAAGAATATATAGTGCATTTGGAATTCCAGTTGCGCCACGAGCGGCATTTCCCTAAGAGGATGTTTGAGTATTCTGCCCTGCTTTCTTTACAGTTTGATAGACCTGTAATTTCCCTGGCTCTTTACCTGAAACCACGCCGGACCCCTGTTCCGCAGGAGTATACGGTTAAGGTTGGGGGAACCGTGGTTAACTGCTTTCGCTACCCTGTAATTAAACTGTGGGAACTGAAAGAAGAGATATGGGAGGGAAAATACCGGGAGCTTGCGCCTCTGCTGATCAGTCTGGTAGAAAAACCTTCGGAAGAGGTCTTGGCCCGAGAAAAAGAGCTTATCCTGGGTGAAAAGGACTCTCGCAAACGGGCTGACCTCCTGGCGGCAGCAGTAACTGTAGCCTCTCGTTATTTCCCGAGGGATTTCCTCTGGGAGTTCTTTAAGGAGGAGATTGATGAAATGAAGAATGTCTCCTTCATTCAAGAATGGCTTGAAGAAGAACGCCGAAAAGCATTACAAACAGGGTTTCAAGCGGGCAGGGAGCAAGGCCTTCAGCAAGGCCTTCAGGAGGGCCTTCAGCAAGGCCTTCAGCAAGGCCTTCAACAGGGCCTTCAGGAGGGTCTCATCAAGGGTCTCTCCCAGGGCCGAAAGGAAGAAGCCTTAAGGGTTCTCCGCAAGATAATTCTCAAACGCTTTGGCTCTTTGCCCGAATGGCTTGCAGAGGCACCCGATGGGTGGGAAATTGAACAATTGGAAATCCTGCTGGATTTGGCCTTAGAAATGAATACCTTGAAAGAGTTTGAATCCGAAGCCAGGAAAATTCTGGGGCTGTCTGGAGGTTAAAGATGACTGAGGAAAAAATCCGCGTTCTCATAGCCAAGCCAGGGCTTGATGGCCATGATCGAGGAGCGAAGGTGGTGGCGAGAGCCCTGAGAGATGCGGGGATGGAGGTAATTTACACTGGCTTGCGTCAGACTCCAGAAATGATAGCGGAAGCAGCTCTCCAGGAAGACGTAGATGTAGTAGGGCTTTCCATCCTCTCCGGAGCTCACATGGCTCTCCTGCCCAAGGTGGTTCAATTGCTCAGGGAAAAAGGCCTTGATCATGTTCTGGTAGTTGCTGGAGGCATAATACCTGATGAAGATGTTCCCAAGCTCAAAGAGGCGGGTATTGCGGAGATCTTTGGCCCGGGCACTTCAACTCAAACTATCGTAGAATACATTCGCAACAAAGTTGCTGAAATAAGGAGAAGCCGCCAGAATGCTTGAGGAACTGGTCCGGGCCGCTGTCTTCGGAGACAAAAGGGCAATCGCCCGCCTTATAAGCATTGCTGAAAACGACGGGGCTTCAGCGCGGAAGATTCTGAAATCCCTTTACCCCTACACCGGGAAAGCCCATATCATAGGAATAACGGGGGCTCCAGGAACAGGCAAAAGCACTCTGGTGAATGAACTGGCCAAAGAATACCGCCTTCGGGGGTTAAAGGTTGGCATTGTAGCAGTAGACCCATCAAGCCCCTTTACTGGCGGGGCAATTCTTGGGGATCGCATTCGTATGAGAGACCTTTACAACGATCCCGGCGTTTTTATTCGCAGTATGGCCACCAGAGGAAGCCTCGGAGGACTTGCCAGGGCCACGGCCGATGCCGTGAAAATCTTAGACGCAGCTGGTTATGAGAAAATTCTGGTGGAAACGGTAGGCGCAGGACAGACCGAAGTGGATATTGCCAGCACTGCCCATACAACCATAGTGGTGGAAGTGCCGGGATTAGGAGACGATATTCAGGCGATAAAAGCAGGGCTTCTGGAAATAGCGGACGTCTTTGTGGTGAACAAGGCTGATCTGGAAGGGGCAGATGGAGTTGTGCTGAATTTGGAAACGATGATGAGCCTTGGCAATTCAGCAAAAATATTCCATCATGGTATTCTCATGGAAATAAAAGCTTCATTTGATGCCCACAGGGTCCAGTGGCGTCCTCCGGTTTGCAAGACTATCGCTACCCGGGGCGAGGGGATAAAAGCCCTTGTAGAAGCCATAGAAAGGCACTGGGCTTTTCTAAAGGGGAGTGGTGCCTGGGAAGAGAAAGAGAGACTCAGAGCAAGCCGGGAGATAGAGGAAATCCTGCGGATGGAGCTTTTGAGGCGTATCCTGGCGAAGGTTGATCGTGAGGCTATTGGTGAAATCCTGGACAAAGTGGTTAAGAGAGAGCTTGATCCTTATACCGCAGCCGAAAAGATAGCTGGGGTAGGGGAACTTTAAATCTAAGAAGGAGGCACACCATGGAACGCGAGCCCAGATTCCAACTAAGCGTTATGGACGGTCTTAAGTTTGGATGCGGTTTCTACATCGCTGGATTTTTCTTCAGCATAGTTATGATGGTTATCACTCTCATTTTATTGGCAATTTTAGGCCTTTTAGGCGGTGGTCTGGGGGAGTTGTTCAGGCAGGGATTTTAACTTATGAAAGCCCGCAATTATACCCACAGGGTCGGGCGGCTGGGAGAAGACCTGGCCGCCCGATATTTGCAGAGCCAGGGTTACATCATCTTAGAACGTAATTACCGATGCCAGGGAGGAGAGGTAGACCTGGTAGCAAAGGAAGGCTCGTTCTTAGTGTTTGTAGAAGTGCGCGCCCGCTGCTCCAGCCGCTTTGGAACACCGGAAGAGTCCATCACACCCTGGAAGAAAGCCAGGCTTCTCCTGGCCGCTCAATCCTACGTAGCGGAGAAAAACTGGGACGGTTTCTGGCGGATTGACCTGCTGGCCATTGAGATTTCCCCAAAAGGGAGCATAAAGCGTATAAGTTTGATCAAGAATGCTGTGGAGGAGCAGTAACCCCCCTCTTATAGCCATTGTAGGGCCTACAGGAGTGGGAAAAACAGAGCTTGCCCTCTGCGTAGGGAGAACTTTGCCAGTTGAAGTTATTTCCGCCGATTCTCGCCAGGTTTACAGGTATATGGACATCGGAACAGCGAAGCCAACTCTGGAGGAACGCCTCTTAGTTCCTCACCATATAATTGATGTGGTTAATCCAGATGAAACTTTTACCCTGGCTTTGTTCCTGGAAATGGCTCAGAAAGCTCTGGTAGAAATTCTCTCCCGGGGGAAGATCCCTTTGCTGGTGGGAGGAACTGGCCAGTATGTCTGGGCTTTCATAGAAGGCTGGGAAGTGCCCCGCGTCCCTCCTTTACCAGAGTTGAGGCAAGAGCTTTTTCAAGAGGCCAAAGATAAAGGCCCTGATGTTCTCTTCCATCGCCTCCTGGAACTTGATCCCGAGGCGGCTCGTTTCGTAGACCCAAGAAACATCAGGAGAGTTATAAGAGCCTTGGAAGTATGCCTCACTACGGGAAAACCTTTCTCTCAACTTCGTCGCCGGAGCCCTCCTCCTTTCAGAACTCTTATCCTGGGTTTAACTCTACCCAGGCCAGAGCTTTATAAACGGATTGATCGGCGAATAGAGCTCATGCTGGAGAAAGGCCTTGTGGCGGAGGTGGATAGCCTTCTTAAAATGGGTTATTCCCTGAGTCTCCCTTCAATGTCTGGGGTTGGATATTTGGAAATAGGACGGTATCTGAAAGGAGAGTTGAGTCTGGAAGAAGCAGTGGCTATCATGAAAAAACGCACGAGAAATTTTATCCGTCACCAGTATAACTGGTTCAGATTGAGCGATTCACGCATCCGATGGTTAGAGGCGAGGGAAGGAGCCTGCCAAAAGGCTATTGAACTTATTCAGGCTTTCCTGGAGGAAATGGATTGAGAATTTTGAAGATTACACTGCTGCTGACCTTTGCGCTGGCTTTACCCTTAAATTTAGCCTGGGAACTCAATGCCCAGGCCCCGCCCGTTCCAGTTCTCATCCCTCTCAACATACCAAAAGAAGTCAGGCTTAATTCTCTGGCTGTGGACGTGATAGTTCGCAGAGAGCCCTTATCTTTGGACTTTTCCTGCTCTTATCGTTTTGAAAACACCCACAAGCTTGAAGCTCAAACTATCTCCCTTCAAGGGAGCTTACCGAAATCGGCTAAGAAAGCTCTGTTGAAACGAGGCCAAGAAGTCTTGGATTGGGAAAAGCCTGTGGAGATTACTTTAGAGCCTGGCTCAAAGGAGGTGATAACTTTACAGAGTTCCGTGCTCATTACAGGTTATCCTACGATTAACATTTCCTACCCTCTTCCCCAGGGCTTTCCCGGAAAAATTGAAAGTATAAGAGTCACTGTGCATTTACCTACCCTTACCGCGCTGGAGGAAATTGTCCAGGCTGAGCCGAAAGGTTTTGAATTTGATGGCTTCAGGCTAACATGGCGCTGGATTAAAGAGCCTTTTCCGCCAGAGATAAAGCTCTCTCTAATGGTTCCCTCTCTGCAGGACAGGATCAGGGAGCTGAGGGGTAAAGCCGATGCACTTTCCCTTTACGAAATCGGAACCATTTTCCGAACTCTGGCTATGGCTCTGCCTCCAGATTCGGAAGTTTTTGAGCGGTTTTACCGGGAAGCCGTGGCATACCTGGAAAAAGCGCGTTCAATGGATCCGACCCTCCATCGGGTTTCTTTAGATCTGGCTGCTCTTTATTACCACAGAGCTTTTCTGAGCGATGGTTCGGTGGACGTGCCCACCCTCGCTTTAGCTGCCCGTGAGATGGAAGAAGCTATAAAAGCAGGAGCTCCCGAGAGAACCTTGGCATGGACCTTACAAAGCATATACCTAACCCTGAGCCAGGAGTTTCAGAAAGAAGGACTCTACAGAGAAGCCATAGCTTATCTAGATAAATCCAAATTCCTGGCAGAAAGGGGTTACCCAGTCCCCGCAGGAACAGGGCAAGTAACTCAACTCAAGCGAGAATTGAGTGCCCTCCTGGCTATAAAGTTTCTGGAAGACGGAGAGTCGCAACAGGCAATTTCAATTGTAAACGAAGTTCTTGGCCGGGATTTCTGGGAAATCCTCGGGGCAAAACTTCCCCTCTGTCGTTCGGCAAAGGCGCTGGTGAAAGTGAAGCCTGGCACCGGAGAACTGGAGTGCTCCTGCGCTCTCGGACCGCTGTTTAATCCCCAGGATCCTGACCTGGTAGCCTTGCCTCCGCACAAGAGCGGTAATTTTGTTGTTAAAATAAATTTTCCCCTTGGAAAGAAATTTGCTCCCGAAAGAGAGGAGATAGCCAGTCGTTTTCCGGTAAGAAGCGATTTTGCCCTTTGCCTGGCTGCCCTTAGATCTTCCACCATTGAGTGGGATGAGCGTTCAGAATTCCTGGGAAAGCGTTACTTTCTTGAGGGAGAGATTGATACTTCCGAGGCTCTGAGTCTTATAGAATTGGAGTTAGCAGCCCTGAGGAAGAGGGAGAGTCAACTGGCTTCAGAAAGGGTTCTTGAATCCGAAGCCCTTAAGAAGCTTGCCCTCAAAATTTTAGAGATTGGGATTAAGGAGCTGGAAACCCTCAGGGTCAACTCTTCTCTGGAACTGGAATTAGGCATAGGAGGGCAAGAACAGAGGTGGTTTATAAAGCCGGGAGGGAGGATTTCTTTCCAGAGGGAATTTCTAAGATTTTATCCGTGGGTTAAACCTGTAGTATTTCTGCTGGCCCTCACAGCTGTAATCCTTATGCTTGTCCTACTGTGGAAGCTCAAGGTGCCGGCTTAGAGCCGATTATTGGCCATCCCTTTGTCTGGGCATAAGAAGCCAGCTCCGGATCAGGATAAACAGCTACAGGATGGCCCACCAGTTCCAGAAAGGGGAGGTCGTGAAAGCTGTCGGAATAAGCGTAGCTTCGGGATAAATCTATTGATGGATGTAAAGTTAGGAAGGCTTTCACTTTTTCGGCCTTACCCTCTCCGAAGCAAAGGGGGCCTTTAATCCTACCGGTAAGTTTTCCGTTTTTAACCTCAAGCTCTGTCCCAATAACTCCATCGGCTCCTAATTTATCGCCCACAAGCTTTATCAGCGGCTCAAAAGAGCCGGAAGCTATCACCAACATACGGCCTTCGCCCCGATGTTTTTCCCAAAGGGACAAAATTTCCGGACGCAATCGCAGTCTCACGTAATTTTCCCAGAGCCACTGAAAGGTTCTTTCGGCCTGGTCCAGAGTCAAACCCTTTAAGGTCCAGGACATGTTTTTGGCCCACATCATGTAGTAGCTTTTGCGTTTGAGGAGCCCAACTCTGTAAAGAGGGTAGAGAGAAAGGTGAAAATAGAGGTAAAACTGCAGCAGGGTTTTATTGGTTCCGGTGGTGCGATGGTGCCAGACTATTCCTCTCCATGTGCTTCCCCGGAACAGTGTGCCATCAAAATCGAAGAAGGCAGCCTCCATCCTCAGACCCTCCGTCAATAACTGAAAATTATTTCTGCAGTCCCGCCCAGAGTAACGACGTTTTCACTGTAATAGAGCACTCGAACGTTTAGCACTAAATAAACCTTTTCCTTAAGCTTCCCGGTGTAAACCAGGGAATCGCCTGTTTTACGATAAGGATACCCCTCAAGCCCCTCAAATTTTGCCCCTTCCGGGTCCCTTCCTCTGTACTTGAGTGTTGTTCCTGGAATTCCTTCCCCTTTGCCAGTTCGGTATACTACTATGGCGGTAAATTTGGCAAAAGCCTCTTTAGGTGGAAGCGCTGGAGCTGGCGATGGTTCAGTGATTCTGATAGTGAAGATGCCAAAGCTGCGGAGAGCTCTGGCGTCAAAGTTTATGATTCTGCTCTTAAGTTCAAGCTCAACTCCGGGGAATAAAGCTCCTTTCCAATCCAGCGAGTCTCCCCTTTGTTTTAAAGTTTTCTGGCCTTTTATGAGCACTTCAGCTCCCTGCGGGCTCCGACCAAGGTAGGAAATTTCAGCAAAGGGGAGCCTTTCGTTCTTCTTAATGGTAACGTACGCTGGGCCTGCGTAGGAAAGGACTGGCTTTTGTTCTTCTGCGCACGAGGTTAAAAGCAAAAAAATAAGGCTTAGGATAATCAAGCGTTTCACCCCGAACCCCCGAGGTATCTCTCAAAAAAGCCTACAACTTTCTCTCTATATTCCTCCGGATAGAGCTCATCCGCATTTCTATGGTTCGCCCCGGGAACGATCCAGAGTTCCTTGGGTTCGCCAGCGCTCCGGTATAGGGCTAAGATTTCCTGAGTGCTTATGAAGACATCCCTTTCGCCATGGATGAGAAGAAGAGGCCTCGGTGAAAGCCTGGCGACCCATCTTATGGGATCAGCGGATGGGAGCCAGGCACCAAGCCTGGCAGAGGCAAAGAGGATGGCGAGAGGGCCAGCTACTATACCCGCTGGCCGTAAAGCTGGGTTTACAACTCCTATCCCGCGGATCAGAACCCCCACAAGCTTGGCAAAAGCTCCATCGCACGCTACGGCTTTTATGGATGGCTCTATAGCTGCGGTAGTTATAGCCACAGCCCCACCCATGGAGAAACCCAGAACCCCTATGTTGTCAAGGCCTCTTTTTTTGAGGTAATCAACGGCTCCCAGGAGGTCAAAACGTTCATAGTAACCCATGGAAATTTTATCTCCCTCGCTTCGCCCGTGTCCTCTAAAATCAAACATTAATACATTGAAACCACTGGAGTGGAACCAGGGAGCATATTTAAGGTCGGGGTCCATGCTTCCCGCATGGCCGTGGCAGAAAATCACAGTCCCTCTGGCCTTCGGAGCGGGGATAAACCACCCTCTGAGGGTTATACCATCTCTGGATTTAAACTCTACTTCCTCAAATTGAAGGCCATAGTTAGCTGGAGAATCCGGTTCATCGGGCTGTCGGCGCTTGATTATATATTGGGATTCTTTCCATCCGGCTACTATAAGGAAAGCTACCAGGAGAGCCAGGATAAAACCCAGGGGCAGCATAGTTAACCTCCGTAGCGCAGCTTTTCCAGTTTTTTCTCCAGGATTTGCTCTTTTGAAAAGCCGTCAAGCTGCAAGTAATAGATGGCAGCATCCAGAAGGGCGTCTTCAGGGATTAAGCCCACTACTTCGCTGGATACAACGGTAAGGCCATAACGAGCCGCTTCGCGGCGTATAAGTTCCATTACTCTGTGTATCGGGGTCTGGCGATAATCAGTTAAATTCATGGATATCTGGGCTTTGCCCTTAACCAGAAGGCCAAGGGCTTTAACATAGCGAAGCCCCCCGCTAGAGTGTCTCACCGATTTGGCTATTTCGCGAGCTATTCTCACGTCATCAGTGTTGAGGTAAACGTTGAAGGCAATGAGAGGTGGTCTGGCTCCGATGGCAGTGGCTCCAGCCTTACCCAAAACAGCCGGACCAAAATCGGGAGTTCTATCAGGGTCAGTGGCGATGGTTTTCTTCAGGCCTTCGTATTCACCGCGGCGGATGTAGGCCAGGTCCTGGCGCTCAGGGCGGGTAGCTGCTTCTCCGTAGAGGTAAACGGGGATGCCAAGCTCCCTGCCCACCCTTTCCCCAAGCCTTCTGGCCACCGCCACACATTCCCCCATGGTTACACCTCTAAGGGGGACAAAAGGCACCACATCGGTTGCACCTATACGGGGATGCTGACCTCTGTGCTGGTCCATGTCTATGAGCTCAGCGGCTTTCTTTATCGCCCGGAAGGCGGCCTCCTCCACTGCTTCCGGCTCTCCCACAAAAGTTACCACCGAGCGATTGTGATCCTCATCGGATTCCACATCCAAGATCCAGACTTTTCCTCCTTCAGCTATTGCTTTAACTATGGCTTCGATGATTTCTTTCCGACGGCCTTCGCTGAAGTTAGGGACGCATTCCACCAATTGCTCCATAGTTTAGCCTCCTTTAAGGGCGTGGCGGGGGTGTTTTCTGAAAGGTAAGGACGAGGGTTCTCATGGGGGAATGGAATCGGTAATTAAAGCGCGGAGGGATTATCGTTAAGTCAGCCTGGGAGAGAACCAGAATTTCAGGCCCATTTTCCACCTTTAAGGTTCCCTCCACTACCAGAATGAGCAGGGGGCGAGAGGGTTTTTCATACCATGTGCTTGTCCCTTCACAGAAAAGGAGGCGGAGGGTGAAATCCTCAACGTGAGCGAGCTTCAGGCTTTGGTAAGGCACGGAAAGGGTCTGGCTTTCCTGGTAAAGATTAACCTTAGCCAGGTGGATGTTTTCGGGGAAGGACAAACGATGGCCATTTTTGCGATCGGGAAGGAATCTGGGGCTGAAAAGCAATACCTCAGAGCGCATTCTGGAAGAAGACCGATGCAAAACCCCTTTGGGGACAAGCAACAGCTCCCCGGTATTGAGGGTGAAAGAGCCGAACTCGGTGTCGAGATTTATGGTCCCAGAGTGGACAAGAAAAAGCTCATCCTGGTCCAAGTGTTTGTGCCAAGCGAGGGTTCCCTGGCAAAGGTATACCGAGACGGAAAAATCCTCAATGTAAGCTAACTCAATCATGGAGAAGGGTTTGGTAAGGCGAGCTCCCTGGCGCGATACGTTTACTTTGTGCATCAGAGGCCAACTCCATCAATAATAGCTCCACAATTATAACAGTGACCGTTGGTTATCCTGTATTCCAGAATGCTGAAACCGAAGCGGCGGATAAGGAGGCGACCACAACTGTAGCAATAAGTGTTTTCTCCTTCACTTCCTGGGACGTTGCCTTCATATACGTACCGGAGGCCTGCTTTTAGGCCTATTTCCCGTGCTTTGCGAAGAGTAGCCACAGGCGTAGGTGGACGATCCAGCATCCTGTACTGGGGATGAAACCGGCTCACGTGCCATGGGGTTTCAGGCCCGAGTTCCTTAACTATGAAATCGGCAATGAAACGCAATTCATCTTCGGAATCGTTGAGGCCGGGGATTATGAGGGTGGTGACCTCAACCCATATACCCATTGATTTCATCTTTTTGAGGGCATCCATCACTGGTTGGAGCCTTGCCCCACAGTACTGACGGTAGAATTCGTCCTTCCCGGCCTTGAGGTCAACGTTAGCAGCATCAAGATAGGGGTGAAAAGCCTCCAGCATTTCAGGAGTCATATAACCATTGGTTACGTAAATATTGGCGATTCCCTCTTCGTGGGCCAGGACGGCGATATCGTACGCGTATTCAAAAAAAATGGTGGGTTCAGTGTAAGTGTAGGCAATACTGCGGGAACCGTAGCGCTTAGCATTCCTAACGATGGTTTCCGGGGGAATGTTTCCGCCGATAATGCGGTTTTCTTCGCGCGGCATTTGGGAAATTTCCCAGTTCTGACAAAACTGGCACCGAAAGTTGCATCCAACAGTGGCTATGGAAAAAGCGGTGGTTCCGGGGTAGAAGTGGAAAAGGGGCTTCTTTTCTACGGGGTCAACAGCCTGGGAAATGGCTTTACCGTAAACAAGGGTGTAGAGAGTACCAGCGCGATTTTCCCTTACACCACAAATCCCGAGTTTGCCGGGTGATATCCTGCACCGGTGGGCGCAGAGGTTGCACTGGACTTTCCCTTCTTCCAATTTCTGGTAGAGCCGTGCCTCTACCATTTATACCTCCCTGCGGAAAGTATATCATTTTTCCTGGGGGCAGGCAACTGCTTCAAGGGCGATAGAGACTTGAGGTAATGGTGCGGTATACTTTCCGGTTTGTGCCTTTTGAAGCCTGTGTTAAAATACCTTTAAATTGAGACCTGCGGAGGAGATGGGTGCGCAAACCGATAGTAGCTATAGTCGGAAGGCCTAACGTTGGAAAATCCACCCTCTTCAACAGGCTTACCGGTCGGAAAATTGCTATTGTGGAGGATATTCCCGGGACCACAAGAGACAGGCTTTATGCTGATGCTGAATGGAATGGAGTTCCTTTCACCTTGGTGGATACAGGCGGTTTTGAGATCACCAGGGAGAGGGAACCTCTGGCTGTAGCTTCAGCTCACTATGTTGACCTGATAAGGGCACAGGCCCAGAAGGCTATCGAGGAAGCAGACCTCATACTGATGGTGGTTGATGTCTTAGATGGACCCACTGCAGCTGACAAAGATGTGGCAGACATCCTCCGCCGCTCCCGCAAGCCGGTGCTTTTAGTCGTCAACAAAGTGGATAACGAGAAGCGCCAGGAAGCCGTAGCAGAATTCTATGAACTCGGCCTCGGCGACCCCATACCGGTTTCCGCCATCCATGGGTTAGGGATAGGCCAACTTATGGATGAAGTCGTTAAACTTTTGCCCAGGACGGAGGTAGAACCCGAGCCTGAAGCTGTTAAAATAGCCATCGTTGGAAGGCCTAATGTGGGGAAATCTTCAATCCTGAACCGACTGTTGGGCGAGGAAAGGGTTATCGTCAGTGAGATACCGGGCACCACCAGAGATGCCATTGACACCTACTTTGAATGGGAGGGACATCCCATAATCCTCATTGATACGGCTGGGATCCGACGCAAGGGCAAAATAGAGCCAGGCCTGGAAAGGTATAGCGTCCTCAGAGCCCTGAGGGCCATAAGCCGCTCCGATGTCTCGCTCTTGATATTAGATGGAGCTGAAGGTGTTACCTCGCAGGATGCTCACATAGCTGGTTACATCTTGGAAGAGGCCAAAAGTGTTATAGTAATAGTGAACAAATGGGACCTTGTCCCCAAACGCCCGGGCATAAAGGTGGAATATGAAAAGGCTGTAAGAGCCGCACTGCGCTTTCTGGATTACGTCCCTATCCTTTTTGTTTCAGCCAAGACCGGGGAAGGGATAAACCAGATAATACCGCTGGCCTTAAGGGTGCAAGAGGAAAGGCTTGTGCGCATATCCACTGGCAAGCTCAACCGCATAATTCAGGAAGCAGTCAGAACTCATACTCCGCCGTCCAAAGCTGGTAAAAGCCTTAAAATCTACTATGCAACCCAGGCCTCAACCGCCCCTCCAACTTTCGTTTTCTTTGTGAATGACCCGGAGCTTGTTCACTTTTCCTATGAACGATATCTGGAAAACTCCATCCGCAAGCATTATCCCTTCGTAGGCACACCTCTTAAGCTAATTTTCCGCAGGAGAGGGGAGTAAAATGGCCGAAATACTTTACTTTGAAGAACCGGGGCCTCAGAATACTATCCCAACACTGGAGATGGCTCTTAAGAGAGCGAAAGAACTTAATATAAAGGACATTGTGGTAGCTTCTACCACGGGGGAAACGGGCCTCCTGGCTGCTAAAATTTTCCAAGGCTACAACCTTGTGGTAGTAACCCACTCCACAGGCTTCCGCAAGCCTGATTTTCAGGAGCTCACTGAAGAGAACCGTCGCGCTATAGAGGCCCTTGGGGGCAAAATTCTCACATGCACTCATGCCTTTGGCGGAGTTGGGAGGGCTGTAAGGCGCAAGCTCAACACCTATCAGCTGGAGGAAATCATTGCCTTTACCCTTCGGCTCTTCGGAGAAGGGATGAAAGTGGCCATAGAGATCACTCTTATGGCTGCGGATGCTGGCCTCATAAGGACCGACCGGGAAGCTATAGCGATAGCCGGCACTGGACGTGGGGCTGATACGGCCATAGTGGTGTTACCGGCGAACGCTCAATCTTTCTTTGACCTCCGAATTTTAGAGATAATCGCCAAGCCGCGCCTTCACTAAGTGAAACTCTGAAGCGTTTGGGGGGTTTCCTTGGATAAAGAGCTTATCGATGAAAGCTTTCTCATTGAGAAAGCACGGGAAGATGTAGAGGCCTTCGGTATCCTTTATCTGCGATATGTGGACAAGATTTACAGCTACATCTACTACAAGGTCGGAAACCGCGAGGATGCGGAAGACCTGACGGCAAAGGTTTTTCTAAGAGCCTTGAGTCACATTAAAAATTATGAAAACCGCGGATTACCCTTTTACGCATGGCTTCATCGCATCGCCCACAATCTGGTAGCTAACTGGCACAGAGATCACTCCCGCCGCAAGGTTATCCCCTTGGGGGAGTTACCTGTCCGTTCCGGGGAGGAGACAGACCCTCTGTCTTCTCTGGAGAAGGAAGAACGTCTGAGGAGGGTAATGGCCGCTGTAAGGTCACTTCCTCCTGATAAGCAGGAAATTATTTACCTCAAGTTTGTGGAAAGGCTTTCCAATCAGGAGATAGCTATAATAATGGGAAAAACCGAGAGCGCCGTCAAAGCCCTCTACCACCGAGCTTTAGTAGCCCTTCGGGAAAAGCTTAAGGGTGAACTTTAAAGGAGGTGCTGCAATGGTTGGCATACTGACCGATAGCTCCTTTAATCTCCCTAGAGAAATCATCGAGGAGCTTGAAATTGAAGTCATCCCGCTTTACGTTCAGATAGACACTGAAACATATGAAGAATTTGATATAACCACAGCGGAACTTTGCCGCAAGATGCGGGAGGGGGTGTTGCCTCAGACCTCACAGCCCCCCGTAGGGAAGTTTGAGGAAATTTTCAGGAAAATGGCCCAAAAGTATGACTCCATAATCGCAATTCTGATTACCTCAAAGCACAGTGGGACCTATAATTCGGCCATGGTGGCCAGAGCTATGCTACCGGAACTGGATATAGAGGTAGTGGATTCTCTCTCCATAGCCTCCGGGACAGGCTTTATGGCCGAAGCAGCGGCCCGAGCCGCCAGGAAGGGTAAGACAAAAGAGGAAATCTTGAACATAATCTATAAGCTTCGCGATAAAATTAACCTTGTAGCTACGGTCTCAACCCTTAAGTACCTCCACGCTAGCGGGAGAGTTGGGGCTGTGAAGACCATGATGGCTTCTTTATTGGATGTTAAGCCTATCCTTTCCTTGAAAGAAGGCGAGGTAGTGGTCATTGGCCAGACCAGAACCAGGGCCCGTTCTCTGGAACAGATTATCTCCCACGTGTCTAAAGCAGCGGAAAGCCTTAAACCGGTTGACCTTGCAGTTCTGCATGCGGACTGTTTTGAAGAAGCCCTGATGCTCAAAGAAGAGCTAATTAAAAGGGTAAATCCTAACCGCATTTTTGTGGCTGAGATAACCTCAGTTTTAGCTGCTCACGGGGGTCCTGGGCTCATAGGGGTGGTTTACAGCCCAGCCATAACTCAAGTTTAAGGAGGGGGATATGATAAAGATAGTGACGGATTCAACATGTGACCTCCCACCCGATTTTTACAAAGAATTGGATGTCACGGTGGTTCCGATAAATATTCAATTTGGCTCTGAGACATACCTGGATGGTGTAGAAATTGACCGGGAAACTTTCTACCGGAAGATAAATGAAATGGGGATGATACCTACTACCTCGCAGCCGTCAGTGGGGCAATTTCTGGAAGTATACGAAAAGCTGGCCAGGGAAGCGACCGACATTATATCTATCCACGTAACCGGGAAACTGAGCGGGACCTGCCGCTCAGCGGAGATGGCCGCAGCAGAAGTGGCCGACAAGGTGAGAGTCCACGTTTTTGACAGCCTTTCGGGTTCAGCAGGGCTTGGCTATATGGTTCTGGAAGCCGCCAGAATGGCCCGGGCCGGCGCTTCTGTGGAGCAGATTTTGGAGAGACTCAGGGTCCTAAGGGATAGGATGAATATCGTCATACTCGTGGTAGACCTGCGCTTTGCCCGGATGAGCGGAAGAGTGGGCAAGCTCCAGAGCGCACTGGCCTCTCTTCTGAACGTAAAGATTATAGTTACAGCAGAAGGAGGGCTCCTGGAACTTAAAGAGAAAGTGCGCACTACAGCCAGGGCCGTTGACCGGATGGTGGAAATGTTTAAAGAAAAACTCGGAACTGAGGCTCCGGTTAATCTGGCAGTAGTACACGCTCAGGCCCCTGACGAGGGTTTAAAACTTATGGAACGGATAAAGGGGCTTTTCAACTATCGGGAGATTTTCCTTACCGATTTGGCCACATCCTTAGCCGTCCACTTCGGTCCTGGAACCCTTGGCCTTGTGGGTTACAGGATACCCTGAGAGCCTGCAGGTCAATTCTCACTCGGCACGCAGAGCTTGTACTGGGTCAAGCCTGGCGGCTCTCCAGGCTGGGTAGAGCCCACCTGCGATCCCTAAGATAAGGGCGAAAGCTAGAGCTCCTATCTCATCTTCTAGCGCGCTGGCAATAGTCCGATTCAGCATAGCGGCCATTCCGCAGCCAAGGGTCAGACCAATCAATCCACCCATGAGGCTGATGGCCACTGCTTCCACGAGGTATTCCGCCAGGATATCAAGGTCTTCTGCGCCTACAGCTTTCTTTACTCCTATCTCCCGAGTGCGCTCGGAGACGCTCATGACCATAGTATTGATTACTGCCAGCCCACCACTGCAATCACTGCCTCACTGAGCATAATTACGTTGAAAATCAGAAGCCCTTTGGCGGCCTCTGCCCTCGATTTACGTTTATCTCCTGGATTATGCGCTCGGCAAGGGCATCTGCCTGCCCTGGGTCCTGAGGTACCACATTCACAAAGTGAGTTACGTGTGGCTGTTTTAGGAGACGGCGCACAGTTTCAATGGGCATAAGGACAAAGTGATCGGGGGCTGTCTCTATGGGTTCCATGATCCCCACTACGATAAACTCTTTTTCCTTCCAGATAAGTTTATCGCCTACTTTCAAGTTCTTCTTTTGAGCAATCTTGTGGTCAATGACCATCTTATAATGATCCCCACGCTCCAGCTAGTGACCTTCTTGAAGGGAGACTGGCTCCATGAATAACTGTGCCCGTTCAGGAGGGACCCCGACAACCATATTAATCATGCCCACTTGAACCCCCTCTCTGATTTCTTCCAAGGCATCGTACACCGCAGCGATGACCTCCTTTACTCCCTCCACTCTCTCCAGACGACGGATTGTCGCTTCCTCGATGTGGACATGAACCTTAAATCTTTCGGCCTCACACCTATTACCCATGACGATCCCCCTTATAGTTTACCTGCTTTTCTTTCCTGACTACTCACGCCGTTGCGAGCATAACGGAAGTAGAAAGAGCAAAGCCCCGGGGGTTTGAGGACGCTCTCCAGCCAACCCCTGCATCCCACCCACAGCCAACACCTGCAACCCGCCCACGAGTGGGACCCAAAACCATGACAAACCTTAAGCCCACGAGGGTGGGGAAATTTTGGGGGTCCAGGGGGCATAGCCCCCTGGCAGGGGGCCTGGGGGATGTGCCCCCAGAATCCTCAAAAAAGGGAGCGATCAGCCAACCCCTGCACCCCGCCCACGAGTGGGACCCAAAACCACGGCAAACCTTAAGCCCACGAGGGCGGGGAAAAATCGGGGGTTCAGGGGACTTGCCCCACGGCAGGGGGTTTGGAGGATGTGCCCTCAGAATCCTCAAATTGGAAATTGTTACCACACTTCGTCTCCCATTGACATGAAACCTTCACTGCAAATGAAACTATCCTATACTCGCAGGGGAAATTGCCACTGTGCTATACTTGTGCCAGGTTTCATCGCCTTGAAGTAACAGTAGGGACCCTTTCTCAAAAACGCAGCAATTAATTACTCCATGAAAATATACGCTTAGAAAAAGGGGAACCTTAAGCGAAAGCCT